>NZ_AKZL01000049.1:0-33231 GCF_000282755.1 Shewanella sp. POL2 | reverse complement strand
ACCAATCAACACATTCGCCAGCAAATTCAATATTGCCAGTCAGCCTAGTGCCTTTAGCAATAAAACTGAGCGCGGGGGACGATTTGCGGGTAAACAGGAGATTTTTTGCCAAACATGGTGATGAGAAACCTAATACATTGGGAATGAAATACTAACGTAAATACAGGGACAAGCCTAGGGCGCTCAATGGCTATTCTGCTAGCTTAATACTAATCGCTTGATTTGGGCACGGAGCGACACAGGCGCCACAACCCGTACATAGGCTTGTATCAATTTTCGGCATAGGCGCTTTGCCTACACTTAGGGTGAAACTGATGGCGCGGGGCTCACAAGCATCCTTACAACTTTGGCACCAAATACCTTGAAAGGTTAAGCAGTTATCTTGAATAGCCGCGATGTGTTGCCATGGCGTTTGGGTCAAATCAAACAACTTTTCCTCAGGACAGACAGTGGCGCATTGAGTACAAAAAGTGCATTCATTGTCCTTAAACGAGACTTCAGGGAAGCCGCCATCACCTTTGAAAATTATCTTAGTTTCACAGGCGGTGATACAGGCTGAGCAGCGAGTACAGATATCGGTAAATTCTACCCCCTCGCGCACCCAAGGCGGCCTAATCGCCAAGGACTTTCGGCGACTAAAGAGACTTCGGCGACTGTGATTAATGCTTTCTGTCATAGGTGTTTAATGAATAACAATCTTTATTAATCGAGAAGAAAAATGGCTTGGGAATTACCACAAGCCATTTAGATGATTAGCTTTTATAACCATTGGGATTGGTTGATTGCCAATGCCAACTGCTATTTGCCATATCCTCAAGACTATGGGTCGCCTGCCAGCCCAAATCGGTTCTAGCATGCTCAGGGTTTGCATAACAGGCGGCAATATCTCCTGGGCGGCGTGGTGCAATCTGATAGGCAATCGATTTACCACAGGCCTTCTCGAAGGCTTTAACCATATCGAGCACGCTGTAACCTTGGCCTGTACCTAGATTGTAGGTGACAAGCCCTGGTTTTGTGGCGAGTTTCTCAAGGGCTTTAAGGTGACCAATAGCTAAATCCACCACATGGATATAATCACGAACGCCAGTACCATCATGGGTTGGGTAATCATTGCCGAACACACTGAGGGCCTCGCGTTTACCCACGGCGACTTGGGCGATAAATGGCATCAAGTTATTCGGAATATCGTTAGGATCTTCGCCAATCAAACCACTGGCATGGGCACCAACGGGGTTGAAGTAACGTAAACGAGCGATATTCCAACTTGGGTCGCTATGGTGTAAATCCGCCAGAATATGCTCAACCATCAATTTAGATTGACCATAGGGGTTAGTGGCACCCGTTGGAAAATCTTCGGTAATGGGCAGGCTAGCAGGATCACCATACACAGTTGCCGAGGAACTAAAGACAAGATTTTTCACCTTAAACTCTGCCATCACTTGGCAAAGAATTAAGGTGCCAGTCACGTTATTCTCATAGTATTTCAGTGGCTTAGCTACTGACTCGCCGACGGCCTTTAATCCAGCAAAGTGGATAACGGCATCGATGTTATGGTCGCTAAAGACTTTCTGCAGTAAGGCCTTATTGAGAATATCGCCTTGGTAGAATGTGACCGATTTACCGGTAATGCGCTCGACACGGTTTAGTGCTTCGATACTTGAATTAGACAGGTTGTCTAATACAATCACTTCGCTTCCCGCATTAAGTAATTCCACTACGGTATGAGTGCCAATATAACCAGCACCGCCGGTCACTAAAATCGTCATTATTTAATTCCCTTTACAACTGTTTTTAAGTAGTGGGCAAAATCTTCACCGATTTCGCTGTGGCGCAGAGCGTATTCTACGTTAGCGCGCATATAGCCTTGTTTGTTACCGCAGTCGTGACTCTTACCTTGCATATAGTAAGCGTTTACGGTTTCTTGCTTCATTAACATCGCAATGGCGTCTGTTAATTGGATTTCATCACCTGCGCCCGCAGGCGTTTTGGCCAGCAATGGCCAAATTGCTGCGGGTAACACGTAACGGCCAACAACGGCTAAGTTAGATGGCGCTTCATCAACTGGAGGTTTTTCAACGAGTTCGACTAATGGCTCTGATTCACCAGGCTGCAAATCGTGGCCGTTCACATCGGCAATACCATATTGATTGACTAAATGATGTGGTACGCCTTCAACCATGATTTGACCCACTTGGGTTTCATCAAACAGGCTTACCATTGCGGCAAGGTTATCGGTTTTTAAGTCGCAACTGGCGTCATCGATAATCACATCCGGCAGCAATACGGCAAAAGGTGCATCACCTACTACGGATTTAGCGCATAAAATAGCGTGACCTAAGCCTTTAGCTTGGGATTGACGTACGCTGATCACCGTCACGTCTTTCGGGCAAATGGATTGCACCGCTTCGAGTAATTGACGTTTTACGCGGCGCTCTAATTGCGCTTCTAATTCAAAACTGGTGTCGAAATGGTTTTCGATAGAGTTTTTACTGGCGTGGGTTACGAGCACAATTTCTTTGATACCCGCAGCAATAGCTTCACTAACGACATATTGGATCAGTGGCTTATCAACAACAGGGAGCATTTCCTTAGGGATAGCTTTGGTCGCAGGAAGCATACGAGTGCCAAGTCCGGCGACAGGAATAACGGCTTTACGAATTTGATGTTGTTTCATTGCGAACCTTCAGATTAAGGAGAGGCGATTATTGGGCAATATTGTAAATGACCTACGCAGAAAAGCCATTTGCAAACGCCGAAATTTGTCGGTTTTTCTGCATATTATCTGTTTATCGTCGTCATTTTTACGTTTGAATGTCAAGGATTGATACCCGTCTGTGTGAGTCTGTATGTATATCGTCCATGCTTTTTAAACGACTTGTAATATTTGCTTTACGTTTACGTCACATTGACGCGCAAACAATAAACTGTGAGGGAGTTAACAAAAATCGAGGCTTAGATCACTATGGAGGCATTAGCGTCAGCCATGAAGTGAATTTTATGACTAAAGAAATTGCGCACACTGCGCCCTATGTTGCGAGAAGTGCAGATGATTCAGGGTATATCCATTACCCACAGGAAGAACATGAGATTTGGAGCCAATTGTATGCTCGCCAAGCGGTGAACCTGCCTGGGCGTGCCTGTAAGGTGTATCTGCAGGGACTTGATGCCTTGGCGATGCCCAAGGATCGCATCCCACAATTGGCGGAGATAGACAAGGTGCTACAGGCCACCACGGGCTGGAAAACCGCGGCCGTGCCCGCCTTAATTTCCTTTGGTCGATTCTTTGAGCTATTGGCTAACAAGGAGTTTCCGGTCGCGACTTTTATCCGCCGTAAGGAAGAGTTTGATTACCTGCAAGAGCCAGATATTTTCCATGAGATTTTTGGTCATTGCCCCTTGTTAACCAATCCATCTTTTGCTCATTTCTCACGTATGTATGGTCAATTAGGCTTAAATGCCAGCAAGGAAGACCGAGTATTTTTGGCACGTTTGTATTGGTTTACCGTCGAGTTTGGTTTGCTCAAGCCTCAGGAGGGTGAACTATGTATTTATGGCGGTGGTATTTTGAGTTCTCCCGGCGAAACCTTATATGCGATGGAAAGCCAAGTGCCTGAACGTAAACCGTTCGATCTTTTAGATGTGCTACGCACGCCTTATCGTATCGATATTATGCAGCCAATTTACTATGTGATTGAACATATTGATGTATTAGATGAAATCGCCAAAATGGACATAATGGCCTATGTGGCTAAGGCGCGGCAGCTCGGCTTGTTTGCCCCTAAATATCCGCCCAAGGCCAAGGCAAGTTAATTAGCGACTTTTAGGGCGTGTTGACGTTTCGAGATTAAATTTTGTTCGTTCTGGCAAGTACGTGCTCGCGAAACGAGGAATGATGTGTAGTTATTCTACTCAAATGACGAGTGACAAAGAGCAAGGGCTTGCCAGACGAACCCTTCGGGCAGCATTTGGCTGGCTTTTCTGCCGCGTTATCGTCCGTTTATGTAGAATAACTACACTGCACGGACTTTGCCTTGCATAAAAGCCAGCCAAATTGCTGCAAAAATAACCCTGAAACGTCAACACGCCCTAGACATAAACGAATTAAATAAAGCGTAATAAGAGCAACGGATTGAACCTGTGATGTTGCCAATAGGAGTATTTATGACCGTGTTAACCCAAATGAAATGTGAAGCTTGCCAAGCCGATGCACCGAAAGTGACCGATGAAGAATTGGCCGAGCTTATCCGCATGATCCCCGATTGGGGCGTGCAAGTGCGTGACGGCATCATGCAATTGGAACGGGTGTACAAGTTTAAAAACTTTAAACTAGCAATGGCATTTACCAATAAGTTGGCGGAATTGGCCGAGGAAGAATTCCACCATCCTGGTATTTTAACCGAGTGGGGCAAGGTGACCGTGACTTGGTGGTCACACTCAATTAAGGGGCTGCATAAGAATGATTTCATTATGGCGGCCAAGACCGACCAGTTATTAGATTAAAAAGTTAATATTTTAAATCAGCATCTTAATGCAATTTTGATGCTGATTTTTTCTTCCTGTTACAAATGCACTGTAAACTAGGCTTGCCACTTTGAGCGTAACCTTCTAACGTATACACGCCCAGCTATTTATCTAGTCCCTTACGTTTGCGTAAACTGAACTTGTTTCGTCAAACGCATGTCTTATGAAGGTCACCTCAGGGACTATAGCTCGCACGTTTTATTCCAAAATTCGAATCAAAAAAGGGAATATCAGTCATTATGCGCTTGGAAGTTAGCTGTCAAGATCGCGTGGGTTTAGCGAAAGACATCTTAGTCGTGTTAGAACGTTATGGCATTAATCTCATTGCCATTGATGCCAGTAACCAAGGTTTTCTTTACCTGCAATTTGCTGAAGTCAGTTTTGAAACCTTAAGCGCCTTGATGCCGCAGATCCGCAAAGTGGAGAGCGTCCACGATGTACGAACGGTGTCATTTATGCCGTCGGAGCAAGAACACTACGCCTTAAAAACCCTACTTAAAACTCTCCCAGACTCTGTGTTTTCCATCGATGTGAAGGCACGTATTCGCATTGTGAACGAATCGGCGCTGCTCAATATGGGCATGGGTGAACACGAAGTGCTTGATGAATCCTTAAACCATTGGGTACAAGGGTTTAACTTCAGCCGCTGGCTGAGTGAGGGCCAAGTGCTGCCGCAGGCAGCGCGGGTTAATATCGGCCAAAACGAATATCTGGCTGAAATGTTACCGATTTATTTACCTGATGAGGACGAGAAAACTATCCTCGTCGGTGCGGTGGTGTCGCTTAAATCGCCTGCGCGGGTGGGTAAACAATTTAATGCGCTGCAAAATCAAACCACAGGCTTTGAAAATGTATTGGCCAGCAGTGACAAGATGAAAGAAGTGCTTAAACAAGCCCGCCGCATGGCGCAGCTCGATGCGCCATTACTGATCACGGGCGAAACTGGCACCGGTAAAGAATTAATGGCTAGAGCCAGCCATGATGCCAGCATGCGCCGCGAAAAGCCGTTTATTGCCATTAACTGTGCGGCATTGCCCGATAGCGCCGCCGAAGAAGAACTGTTTGGCTACGTTAGCCAAGGTAAAGTCATTAAACGTGGTTTTTTTGAAGAGGCGAAGGGCGGCACTGTATTTCTTGATGAAGTGGCTGAAATGTCCAAGGCGGCACAGGTTAAATTGCTGCGGTTATTACAGGATGGCACCTTTAGACGTATCGGCGGCGACGAAGAAGTCCGCGCCGATGTACGGATTATCTGCTCGACCCAGAAAAACTTAGCCGAGTTGTGCCAAACCGGTGAGTTTAGAGAAGATTTGTACTATCGCATCCATGTGCTTAGCTACCATATTCCGTCACTGCGCGAGCGCAAGGTCGATATCATTCCGCTGACGGAGATGTTCCTCGAGCACTACAGCCAGCAACTTTCTAGCCCTGTGAGACGGATTTCGGCTCAATGTCGCGATCATCTCTTAACCTATGCCTGGCCGGGTAACGTGCGTCAGCTTAAAAATGCAGTTTTTAGAGCCGTATCCATGTGGGATGGTTCAGGCGAGCTGACCGTTGAGCAACTTAAGTTACCATCCTACGCCGAAGGTTTTGGTTATTTCGATAATGCCTTCGAAGGTAATCTCGATGATGCGATGAAGCAATTTGAGGCTAGCTTACTGCGCCGCTTGTATCCTGCTTACCCTAGTACTCGCCAATTGGCGAAGAAATTGGGCGTGTCTCATACGGCTATCGCCAATAAACTTAGGGAATATAAGATCGCCAAGCCAAAGTAATCTTGCTTTAAGCTTAGGATGTAACAGTATCGTTCCACTTTGTTGTCGACTTTTTCACCATATCGTTCAGCGAAATAGTGACAAGCGGCAACAGGGTAGGAAACGTAATGATTAGTTTACAAAATGTGAAAAAATAAGCTGAAATGTGATTTTGCTCACGCTATAGGAATCCGTCGTCGCTTCGGGTATTTCTACGCGCAGCAAACCCTAATACCGAGTCAATATAGGTTTTTATTCACCTATGTTCTCGTCAGCAAAAAATTCGCGTTAGCTGATATTGTCGGTTAACTATAACGAGATAAAAAGCGCAGTACGCCGAGCCGTAGAAGCACAGGAGCAGATATGAAACTTGCCAGTTATAACAATGGTCGCCGCGATGGTCAGTTAATGTTAGTGAGCCGCGATCTTACTCAAACGGTGGCTGTGCCAGCGATTGCCCATACGATGCAACAATTACTCGATGGTTGGGAATTGCTCAAACCGCAATTACAAGAATTGTATGATGCGCTCAACGAAGGCAAATTACCGAACGCGCAAGCCTTCGATGAGGCCAAATGTTTATCACCCTTACCACGCGCTTATCAGTGGGCCGATGGTAGTGCCTACGTTAACCATGTGGAATTAGTTCGTAAGGCGCGCGGCGCAGAAATGCCAGAAACCTTCTGGACGGATCCGCTGTTTTACCAAGGCGGCTCTGACAGCTTTATCGCGCCCAAGGCGGATATCCCACTGGCGAGCGAAGACTGGGGCATCGATTTCGAATCGGAAATCGCTGTGATCACTGATGATGTGCCCATGGGCGTGAGTGCTGAAAATGCAGCGAAACACATCAAACTGCTGATGTTAGTCAATGATGTGTCACTGCGTAATTTGATCCCGGCCGAACTCGCCAAAGGTTTTGGTTTCTTCCAATCTAAACCTTCGAGCAGCTTCTCGCCGGTAGCTATTACGCCAGATGAATTAGGCCCACGTTGGGAAGATTCAAAGGTGCACCTACCGCTTATCACATACCTAAACGGTGAGTTATTTGGCCGCCCGAATGCGGGTGTCGATATGACCTTTAACTTCAGCCAGTTAATTAGCCATGTTGCCAAAACCCGTCCATTGGGTGCGGGCGCCATTATCGGGTCTGGTACGATTTCTAACTATGACCGCAGTGCTGGCTCAAGCTGTTTGGCCGAGAAACGTATGCTTGAAGTGATTAGCAACGGCAAAGCTAGCACACCGTTTATGCGTTTTGGCGACACAGTACGCATCGAAATGCTCGATGATAATGGCGCCTCTATTTTTGGCGCTATCGATCAAAAAGTGGTTGAGTACAAGGCGTAAGGCTTTTTTATTTGAAAAGTGATAGATAATATCGACGGGGCTTTTAGCCCCGTTTTTTCAGCATGACAAAAGGACAGCGTGAGATGAAACTATACGGTTATTGGCGCTCTAGCGCCGCCTATCGTGTGCGTATTGCCCTCAATCTTAAAGGCGTGAGCGCCGAGCAGTTATCGGTGCATTTAGTGCGTGATGGTGGTGAGCAGCACAAGGCGGACTATATCGCGCTAAACCCGCAGGAGCTAGTCCCCACTTTGGTGGTGGATGATGAGCAGGATGGGGATGCGTTATCCCAATCTTTAGCCATTATTGAGTATCTAGATGAACTCTACCCAAAGACACCGCTATTACCCGCATCAGCCCTTGAGCGTGCCCATGTTCGCGCCATGGCATTAACCATCGCCTGTGAAATTCATCCACTCAATAACCTGCGAGTATTGCAGTATTTAACTCAGAAGCTGAACGTTGACGAAGAAGCTAAAACCGCTTGGTATCACCATTGGGTAGCAACGGGATTTGCGGCGCTTGAGACCCAACTGGCGCGCCATAGTGGCCGATATTGCTTTGGGGATAAGGTGACTATCGCAGATTTGTGTTTAGTGCCGCAGGTGTACAACGCGCAGCGTTTTAATGTGGATTTAACGCCGTACCCCAATATTATGCGAGTATGGGCTGAATGTAATTTATTGCCAGCCTTTGCTGATGCGGCGCCAGAGCGCCAAGCCGATGCAGTTTAACCTATCATTAACAGCTCATTAAGTGCGATGAAATCGATGATGAAGTGGCGTGAGTCGATGTCACTTCTGTGTTTCTAAGTTATTAAAGCGGATATTGGCTATGACTGAAGCCGAATTAAATGCATTGTTATGCGCATGGCTAAGCCAAGATAAACAGCGGTTAAGGGCACTTGAATTAGCTCTGCAATGTGCCCAAGTGTATGATATTCCGCAGTGGTGCTTGGCGGCGGGGTTTGTCCGTAACTTGGTTTGGGATAAGTTGCATGATTTTAAACTGCGCCCACTAAACGATATCGATCTGATTTACTATTGTCCCTTGGATACTCTTCCTGAGCGAGATAGGGCGATAGAAGCCTACCTACAAACACTGGCGCCAGACTTACCTTGGTCAGTAAAAAATCAGGCGCGAATGCACCTTAAGCATCTCGACAATCCCTATCAATCGACACAGGATGCAATGTGTTATTGGCCCGAAATCGAAACTGCTGTCGGTGTGTCGCTTGAACAGACACTTAAGTCTTCTGCTCCAGCCATTGAAGGCTTACACATCATCGCCCCCTTTGGCTTAACCTCATTATTTGCCTTACAACTAACGCCCAATCCTCGGCGTCCTTTAGCGTTATTTCAGCAACGGTTAGCCGCAAAGTCTTGGCGTAAACAATATCCGCGACTAGCTATAGCCTATTGAGCCATTTGGTTAAGATGAGTTTAGAGGCTTATTCTTTTATTCGCAGATGAGTGAGTGTAAACCGAAATAAGCACCTTCTAGGTCGATTCTTAATTCCTATCTTTGCCTGCTTTTGGATTCTTTCGCGTTTTTTCTACTGAATATCGTCGAATTTCATCGGATTTTAATTTCAATTTATGTTGATTAAATGTAAATGGCAAAATTGGCAATTTTCCTCCTATTACCTCTTCTGTAGGTGATTAGTGATAGCTAATTAATGCGGTTGGTCACAAAAAATGAACCGGCATTGTCAATAAATGTTTAGATAACGTGACTTGCATCTCATGGTTTATACCTCGAAATAAGTATCGCCGCTTAATCTTGATTTAGATCAATAAGGTGAATAATTTTATCTGGCAGTGTAGGCGTCAATTGTTAAGGATGTAATGTAAAACAAAAACCTATGTTGTACATATGGAGTATGATGATGAATAAAACTACTGTTTCTACACTGATCGCTGCCACCCTGTTAGCCGCTGGTTTCTCTGCTTCTGTTTCTGCCCATCAAGCGGGCGATATTATTGTTCGTGCTGGTGCAGTGGTTGTTGCGCCAAATGAATCGAGTGATGATGTTGTCATTCCAGGAAAAAATTTAGGTGAATTTCAAGTTAGTAACAACACTCAGTTGGGCTTGAACTTTGGTTATATGTTGACCGATAACATTGGTATTGAGCTATTAGCAGCGACTCCATTTAGCCACGATGTGTCTTTAAATGGTGTTGGTAAGATTGCGGAAACTAAGCATTTACCACCAACTTTAGTGGCACAGTACTATTTTGGTGATGCTCAATCTACATTACGTCCATATATAGGCGTGGGTGTGAACTACACTAACTTCTTCGACAATGAATTCACCAACGATTTAGGTGGTGCTTTAACTGACTTAAGCATGAGCACCTCCTGGGGCCTAGCGGCGCAAGCGGGTATCGATTATCAAGTCAATAAAAACTGGTTAGTTAACGCCTCTGTGTGGTATGCGCAAATTAGCACCGATGTGAAGTTTAAGTTAGCGGGTGATACTAAAGTAATTGATACTGACATTAACCCATGGGTTTATATGGTCAGCGTGGGTTACACTTTCTAATCATCTGATTTTAAAGTAACAAAAAAGGAGCCAGCGGCTCCTTTTTTGTTTTCGCAGTGTAATAAAGCTAAACGCGGAACAACACTACTTTTTAGCCTTTTTCGGCTTCCAGTGGCGAGTGTTATAGATAAACTCAGGCAGTAATTTAGTCAGCCAAGCCACTAAGCGCCAACGCTTGGTCACATAGACACGACGTTTACCCTGCTGCATGGCCTTAATGATCTGCGCCGCCACTTGCGGGAGCGGGGCAAGCCATAGGGTGCTTTGCTGCATGGCGGCCTTATCCAGTAAACCAAGTTGAATATCGGTAATAGTAATAGGCAACTTAAGCCGCTGGGCATGCATGCTTAAGCCTTCCAAATAGTTTTGCGCAAAGGCTTTAGAGGCATGATAAGCCACACTCGGGCCGCCGCGCAGACCAGCAATCGAGTTAATGGTGGCAAGCTGGCCGTAACCCTGTTCGCGAAATAATCTAAAAGCGGTATTACAGATAGCGGCAAAGCCCCGCACATTGACGTCGATAATGTCTTGCTCAGGTAACCATGGCAGCTCAGGGTCGTAGCTATTGAGTCCGGTATTCACCAAGACTAAATGAGCACCGCCGAGACTTTGCCAGACGTTTTCAAGCTGTTCGATGATGGCGCTTGGCTGTTCAATTTGCAGTGAAAATACTTGTACTTTGGTAGGTAAGGTCGAGGCGAACTCGCGCAGCGATTCAACATCCTGTGCAAAAAGTGCTAATTCAACTTGCTGTTCGGCCAATTGTTTGGCAAGTTCGCGGCTTAAATGTGAGCTAGCGCCCACAATTATCGCAGTTGCTTGGGTCATAAATTTTTCGGCAACGAAATGGTGGCTTATCATAGGAAGATATGCCCAGCATGACAAGATTTATAGCTTGGGCGTATAGACATCCAGAAGTCTTTATGTATGATTAGGAGAAATGAAATGACACATGGGTTAAGGATTAGCGGACTGACATCTGCATGGCAAAAATGGGCGGCAATGGTATTACTCACTGTGACGACGATGATGACAGGTTGTGCCACACCAAATGCGGTTGTTGAGATTAAAGGTGAGGCCATGTATCGCGAACGTATCGCACTGCCTGCCGATGCCAAGTTGATTGTGCAGTTGCTTGATGTCTCTAAGATGGATGTACCTGCTGTGGTGATGGCAGAGCGTGAGAGTCAAGGCGCTAAAACCCCTACGCCATTTAGTTTTACTATAGGGCGCGATCAGTTTGAAGCAGGGCATACCTATGCCATTGGTGCAAGGATTATGCTCGGTGATAAGTTATTGTTTATTAATACTCAAGCCTATCATGTCGATCTCAATTCGACTGAGCCTATGACGATACTGCTTGAGAAAGTCGGCCGCTAATTTGTTTGCTCTTTGCTGAGTGGCATACGCGCGCCGGAACCCTTGATTGTTTGAACAGAAGAGGCGCGGTATGCCAGTTAAAATTCCAGATCATCTGCCAGCAGCAGGGATTTTAGAATCTGAAAATATTTTCGTAATGTCCGAAACTCGGGCCGCCAATCAGGATATCAGACCGATGAAGGTACTGATCCTGAACTTGATGCCCAATAAAATTGAGACCGAAACCCAGCTTCTACGCCTTTTAGGCAACACGCCCTTGCAGGTGGATGTGGATTTACTGCGTATTCACGATAAAGAGTCGAAGCACACTTCTATCGATCATATGAACACCTTCTACCGTGATTTTGAGGATGTGCGCCATAAAAACTACGACGGCCTAATCATCACTGGCGCGCCGTTAGGGCAAATTGATTTTGAAGATGTGACTTATTGGGACCATATCCGTGAAATTATCGATTGGTCACAGCAGCATGTTACCTCGGTGCTCTTCCTCTGCTGGGCGGCGCACGCTGGGCTTTACCATCTCTATGGATTAAATCGTAAAATCCTTGAGCAAAAGCGCTCAGGGGTGTTTGTCCATCGCCGCACCTGCCTGCATTTCCCGCTGCTGCGCGGATTTGATGATGAGTTCTTTGCACCGCATTCCCGCTTTGCCGAGATGGATATTGAGGAGCTTAAGCGACATCCTGAACTACAAGTGCTGGCAGAGTCCGAGGAAGCAGGAGCCTATTTGGTCCTCAGTCGCAATAATCGCAACCTGTTTGTCATGGGTCACCCTGAGTATCAAAAATCCACCCTAAACGATGAATATCATCGGGATTTGGCGCAGGGCTTAAACCCAAATGTGCCACAAAACTATTACCGTAACGATGATCCTAAGGCCGATGCCATTGCCCGTTGGCACAGCCATGGTAGCCTGCTAGTTAGCAACTGGCTTAACTATTACGTTTACCAATTAACGCCTTACGACCTGAGTGATATGACAGCGATGACACCATGGGAATCGCAGTAGGGACGTTGTTTTAGTTTGTCAGGCATTGACGGTTTCTTAAGCTCAATGCCTGTCGAATTATCTCGCTATGCTGTTTCTGTTTGCTTGAATTTTTTGAACTGACTAATAAATTTACCATTCGCTTAGCCACTGTTTGCTCGCCTGTTAACCTCATTTGTCTTTAGCGCTGTTCATCATCTGCTGGTAAGGTTTTGTTCCTGCTGCAAGGCAAGCGCTTTTATTGAGTCACTTCCTCCTTGTTACCATTTCAAATGCCGTTAAGGCCTCTCGACTGTAAATTCTGACTGACAATCTGACGTGGATAAAATCGATACATTAGACCAAGGAATACTTGCTTTACGTTCGCGTAAACGTCAGAGTGGTTTCATTGTTACTATTTATCCGCCGCTGGCGTGTGTTACCGCCAAGGCACATTTAGCTTGGAGTCCCCATGAGTACTGAACAATTTAACCAAGAGATCGTTATTGTTGCCGCTAAACGCACCCCAATGGGTGGCTTTCAAGGCAGTTTGTCTGGCGTAACGTCTCCGAGCTTAGCGGCCACAGCCATCAAAGCCCTGTTAGCTGATACCCAAGTTGCGGGTGATAAGGTTGATGAAGTGTTAATGGGCTGCGTATTGCCAGCGGGTCTGGGTCAAGCACCTGCGCGTCAGGCAACCTTAGGTGCAGGTTTACCGCTGTCTGTTGGCGCTACGACCGTAAACAAAGTCTGTGGCTCTGGGATGAAAACCGTGATGCTTGCCCACGATTTACTCAAAGCGGGCAGTGCTAAGTTGGTGGTTGCGGGTGGTATGGAAAGCATGAGCCAAGCGCCTTACTTGCTAGATAAAGCGCGCGCTGGCATGCGTATGGGTCATGGCAAGGTATTAGACCATATGTTCCTCGATGGTTTAGAAGATGCCTACACTGGTGGTGCTATGGGCACATTTGCCCAGAAAACTGCCGACGAATATGGTTTAACCCGCGAGCAGATGGATGCGTTTGCTTTAAGCTCGCTCGAAAAAGCCAACGCGGCCATTCAATCTCGCGCCTTCAAGGCGGAGATTGTGCCCGTCACGGTAAGCGATCGCCGTGGTGATGTAATTATCGATACCGATGAGCAGCCAGGTAACGCCCGTCCTGAAAAAATCCCCGCACTGCGCCCCGCCTTTGCTAAAGACGGCACTATTACGGCGGCAAACTCAAGCTCGATTTCCGATGGTGCAGCGGCGCTGATGTTAACCACGCGCGCCAATGCCGAGCAGTTAGGCTTAACAGTGCTGGCCACCATCAAGGGCCACACAACCCATGCCCAGGAGCCATCACTCTTTACCACAGCGCCCGTTGGCGCTATGGCAAAACTTTTGAGCAATGTGGGTTGGTCTAAGGATGAGGTTGATCTGTTCGAAATCAACGAAGCCTTTGCCATGGTGACTATGCTGGCCGTTTCTGAATTAGGTTTAGATATGGCCAAAGTGAACGTTAACGGTGGCGCCTGTGCCTTAGGTCATCCTATCGGTTGCTCGGGTGCACGTTTGCTGGTGACCTTAATTCATGCACTTAAAGCCCGTGGGCTTAAGCGCGGCGTAGCCTCACTCTGTATCGGTGGCGGTGAAGCCACAGCTATGGCTATCGAAGTCTAATCAAAGGCTTATCGCGAATCACGGCAAAACAATCAACAAGACCAAGACTGAGCTAGCAAGGGCAAACATCCCGCTGAGGATAAACATAATATCGCACCGCCAGCTCGACCCTAAACAAGGAAAAGGATTGCAACATGACCACACAAGTTAAGCATTACATCGATGGCGAATTCACCACAGGCACTGGTACATCACAAATCGTGGTGACCAATCCCGCCAATAACGTACCGATTGCCGTTATTAATAGCGCTACGGCCGATGAAGTCCACGCGGCCATCGCCAGTGCCAAGGCGGCTTTTAAGACGTGGAAAGAAGTACCTGTGTCTGAGCGTGCCCGTGTCATGTTGTGCTACCAACACTTGTTAAAAGAACACCACGACGAACTGGCGACTATCCTTGCCAAAGAAACCGGCAAAACCTTTGAGGATGCCAAGGGCGATGTGTGGCGCGGAATTGAAGTGGCGGAACATGCCTGCAACATTGCTTCATTACTGATGGGCGAAACCGTTGAGAACGTCGCGCGTTCAATCGATACCTACAGCTACACTCAGCCTCTGGGTGTGTGTGCGGGCATCACGCCGTTTAACTTCCCTGCGATGATCCCACTGTGGATGTTCCCACTGGCGATTGCCTGCGGTAACACATTTATCCTTAAGCCATCAGAGCAAGACCCTATGACGCCGCAGCGCTTAGTTGAGCTATTTGTCGAAGCGGGTGCGCCAAAGGGCGTATTACAGCTGGTGCATGGCGATAAAACTGCGGTCGATATCCTGCTGGCCGATCCTGCGGTGAAAGCCATTTCCTTCGTCGGCTCTGTGGCTGTAGGTCAATACATCTATAAAACCGGTACCGATAACTTAAAACGCGTGCAAGCCTTTGCTGGGGCGAAAAACCACTGCGTGATCATGCCCGATGCGAATAAGCAGCAAGTGATCAACAACCTAGTGGGCGCATCGGTTGGCGCTGCGGGGCAGCGTTGTATGGCGATTTCTGTCGCGGTATTTGTCGGCGCGGCCAAAGAGTGGATCCCTGAGCTCAAAGAAGCGCTGGCAAAGGTTCGCCCAGGTTTATGGGACGATAAAGAAGCCGGTTACGGCCCGCTGA
Source organism: Shewanella sp. POL2 (assembly GCF_000282755.1). NCBI lineage: Bacteria > Pseudomonadati > Pseudomonadota > Gammaproteobacteria > Alteromonadales > Shewanellaceae > Shewanella > Shewanella sp. POL2. The sequence goes on along the minus strand of NZ_AKZL01000049.1, from coordinate 17,941 downwards.
TTAGCCCAGCTGCTAAAGCGCGCGTGCTCAAACTTATCGCCCAAGGTAAGGAAGAAGGGGCTGAGTGTTTACTCGATGGCAGCGACTTTAGCGTGGCGGGCTATGAGTCAGGTAACTGGGTCGGACCGACTATGTTCACTAAGGTCACGACCGATATGAGCATCTACAAAGAAGAAATCTTTGGCCCAGTGCTCTGCTGTATGGAGTCTGATTCATTAGAAGATGCCATCGAACTGGTTAACGCCAGCCCGTACGGCAATGGTACTTCTATCTTTACCGCCAGCGGCGCCGCAGCCCGTAAATATCAACACGAAATCGAAGTCGGCCAAGTCGGTATCAACGTGCCTATCCCTGTGCCATTACCTTTCTTTTCGTTCACGGGTTGGAAGGGCAGTTTCTATGGTGACCAACACGCCTACGGTAAGCAAGCGGTACGTTTCTACACTGAAACTAAAACCATTACTTCCCGCTGGTTCGAGTCGGACATTGCGGTGGCAGCTGGCCCTAATATGAGCATTAACTTGCGCTAAGCGGTTTAAAAAACAGTTTCAACGCATTGTGAAACGGCAGGTTATTTAGTCTAAACGTGGCGCAGTTGGCGTCCATTGATGATAAGCCTGCTGATAAATTCACTGTGTATTACACAAAAGATATTGACGAAAGAAATGGCCAAAGAGTCATAGGAGAGCCAAATGGATTTTAATTTCAACGAAGACCAACGCCAATTTGCCGATCTAGCCCGCCAGTTCGCGGCGGATGAACTCGCCCCCTTTGCCGCCAAATGGGACGAAGAACATCATTTCCCGAAGGATGTGATCCAAAAAGCCGGTGAGCTGGGTTTCTGCTCCTTGTATTCCCCCGAGTCGGAAGGTGGCATGGGCTTATCACGCTTAGATGCCTCGATTATTTTTGAGGAGCTGGCAAAGGGCTGTACAGCCTCAACGGCCATGCTGACGATTCACAATATGGCCACTTGGATGGTCACCACTTGGGGTACTGATACTCTGCGTCAAACTTGGTCTGAGCCTTTGACCACGGGTCAAATGCTCGCCTCTTACTGCTTAACAGAACCCGGCGCAGGCTCGGATGCGGCTTCACTGCAAACCAAAGCGGTGCGTGAGGGTGATGAATACGTGGTATCTGGCTCTAAGATGTTTATCTCGGGTGCAGGTTCAACTGAATTGCTGGTGGTGATGTGCCGCACGGGTCAAGCCGGGCCAAAGGGGATTTCGGCTATTGCCATTCCTGCCGACAGTGAAGGCATTATCTACGGTAAAGCTGAAGATAAAATGGGCTGGAACGCGCAGCCGACGCGCTTAGTCACCTTTGATAACGTGCGCGTGCCGGTTGCAAACCTACTCGGTGAAGAAGGCCAAGGTTTTACCTTTGCGATGAAAGGCTTAGACGGTGGCCGTATCAATATCGCTACTTGCTCTGTCGGTACGGCGCAGGCGGCTCTAGAGCGTGCAACCCAGTATATGAACGAGCGTCAGCAATTCGGTAAGCCGCTGGCAGCCTTCCAAGCGCTGCAATTTAAGCTTGCCGATATGGCGACCGAATTAGTGGCCGCGCGTCAAATGGTGCGTCTGGCCGCCTTTAAACTCGACAGTGGCGATCCAGAAGCGACCGCCTATTGTGCGATGGCGAAGCGCTTTGCTACTGATGTGGGTTTTCAAGTTTGCGATGCGGCGCTGCAAATTCATGGCGGATATGGTTATATCAGGGAGTATCCGTTAGAGCGTCACTTCCGTGATGTTCGTGTACACCAGATTTTAGAGGGCACTAACGAAATTATGCGCCTCATTATCGCCCGTCGTTTACTCGACGAAAATGCCGGACAAATCCTTTAAGCTGCCCTAATTGGACTGTAGGATTTGGCGATAACAGATTGGAAATATAAGGGAGCCGAAACAGATGGACTATTTAGTTGAGCGTATTGAAGGCCACACGGCCATTCTGACCATGAACAATCCGCCGGCCAATACTTGGACCGCCCAGAGTTTACAGGCGCTCAAGGCCAAAGTGCTGGAGCTTAATGCCAACAAGGACATTTACGCGCTGGTGTTAACTGGCGAGGGCAACAAGTTTTTCTCCGCGGGTGCCGATTTAAAACTGTTTAGCGACGGTGATAAGGGCAATGCGGCGAGCATGGCAAAACACTTTGGCGAAGCATTTGAAACCTTAAGCCAGTTCCGCGGCGTGTCGATTGCCGCCATTAACGGTTATGCCATGGGCGGCGGCTTAGAAGTCGCGCTGGCCTGTGATATTCGTATCGCCGAAACCCAAGCCGTGATGGCACTGCCTGAGGCGACCGTTGGCCTGCTGCCCTGTGCGGGCGGTACCCAAAACCTCACTGCTTTAGTGGGCGAAGGTTGGGCAAAACGCATGATCCTCTGCGGTGAGCGGGTGAGTGCCGCCCAAGCGCTGAATTTGCGTTTAGTCGAGGAAGTGGTTGAAACGGGTGAAGCTTTAAATGCGGCCATTGCCCTTGCGGCGAAGGTGGCGAATCAAAGCCCAAGCAGCGTCACCGCCTGTAAGACATTAATCCAAGCTGGGCGCCAAATGCCGCGTAGCCAAGCCTTACCGATAGAGCGTGAACTGTTTGTCGGTTTGTTCGATACTGAAGATCAGGCCGAAGGCGTGAACGCGTTTTTGGAAAAACGTAAAGCTGATTGGAAGAACCGCTAATGACAAATTTAGTAGATAAGGCTGCACACACGTCCACCACACCAAATGTGGTTTTTCAAACTTTAGCCACCGCCTCAGGTAAATTAGTTGGGGTGGTGACGCTCAATGTTGAAAAAGCCCTCAACGCCTTGGATCTCGATATGGTTCGAGCCATGACGGTGCAGCTCAATTTGTGGAAAAAAGATCCGTTAATCGCCTGTGTGGTACTCGATGGCAGCGGAGAAAAGGCGTTTTGTGCGGGTGGCGATGTGCGGGCGTTATATCACGCCTCAGTTGCTGCTAAGGGACAGGTGACTGAGGTTGCTAAAGTATTCTTTGAAGAAGAATATCGTCTCGATTATCTACTACATACCTTTGGCAAACCTGTGTTGGTATGGGGTGATGGCATAGTGATGGGCGGTGGTCTCGGCTTGATGGCGGGCGCGAGTCATAGAGTGGTGACCGAAACCTCTCGTATCGCTATGCCTGAAGTCACCATCGGGCTTTATCCCGATGTGGGCGGCAGTTATTTCCTCAACCGCATGCCGGGCAAAATGGGGCTGTTTTTAGGCTTAACGGCCTATCAAATGAACGCCGCCGATGCCTGTTACGTTGGCCTTGCCGATCATTATCTGAATCGTGACGACAAAGAGCTGATGTTCGATGCCATGGCGACCCTCGACTGGAGCGATACGCCAGCGCTGAACCATCAACGACTCGACTCGATGATTAACGAACTGTCGAACCAAGTTGATATTCCTAAAGGTGATAGTTTACTGGCCGAGAGCCAAGAGATAGTCGACCGACTGATGGCGGGCAGTTTAACCGATATCGTCAGCCGTATGTCGACCTTAAGCACCGATGAAGCATGGTTAAATAAAGCCTGCTCGACCATGCTTGCTGGCAGTCCTATCAGTTGGCATTTGGCGTATATCCAAACCCAACTCGGCACCAAACTCAGCCTAGCACAATGTTTTAAATGGGAATTAACCGTCAGCGTGAACACCTGCGCTAAGGGCGATTTCTGTGAAGGCGTACGGGCACTGCTGATTGATAAAGACAGACAGCCCAAATGGCAATTTGCCGATGTGCAATCCGTGCCAAACAGCGTTATCGAGGACATGTTGACCTCACCTTGGGGAGAGGAACATCCCTTAAGCCAATTAAGCTAAGCCAATCGATGGCAGGTAAAGCTAGCACTTTGCCTGCCATTTTTATCTGGAATAACAACTATCTGGAATAATAAACACACCAGAACACAGGAGTGATGGCATGAGTACAGTAGCATTTATCGGTTTAGGTAATATGGGCGGCCCAATGGCGGCCAATTTATTAAAAGCGGGCATGACAGTACGTGTCTTCGACCTAGTGCCTGCCGCCATGCAAGCCTTGGCCGAGCAAGGCGCATTAGTGTCTACCACCGCCTGCGGCGCCGCAGCGGGCGCGAATGTGGTGATCACTATGTTGCCCGCAGGCAAGCATGTAAAAAGTTTATATCTTGGTAATGGCACAGATAAAGGCCTACTCGAGGTGGTCGCTGGCGATACCTTGTTGATTGATTGCTCGACCATTGATGCCCAAAGCGCTCAATTGGTGGCGGCCGAAGCGGCTAAGAGTGGTATCGAATTTATCGATGCGCCAGTATCGGGCGGCACGGCGGGGGCTGCGGCGGGAACCTTAACCTTTATTTGTGGCGGTTCGGATATCGCCTTTGAGCGCGCGCAACCCGTACTCAATGCCATGGGCAAGAATATCTTCCATGCGGGCGGTGCCGGTGCCGGTCAGGTCGCTAAAATCTGTAATAACATGCTGTTATCTGTGCTGATGGTCGGTACTTCTGAGGCGTTGCAAATGGGGATTGACCATGGTCTCGACCCTAAAGTGCTGTCGGACATTATGAAGGTCAGCAGTGGCGGTAACTGGACGCTTGAAAAGTACAATCCTTGCCCGGGTGTGATGGAGAATGTGCCTTCTTCTAAGGGCTATCAGGGCGGCTTTATGGTAGATTTGATGGTTAAAGATCTCGGCCTCTCCCAAGAAGCCGCATTATTGAGCAATTCGAGTACACCCATGGGCTCACTCGCGCGCAGCTTGTATGTGAATCATGCAAGACAAGGCAATGGTCGCCGAGACTTCTCCAGTATTTTTGAACAATTTGCACCACTTAAAAAATAGATAAACAAGGGATAACCAGATGGATTTAAAAGATAAGGTTGTCGTCATCACTGGCGGCGCGGGTGGTTTAGGCTTAGCAATGGCGCACAATTTTGCGCAGGCGGGCGCTAAGTTGGCGCTGATCGATGTGGATCAAGAAAAACTCGAGCGCGCCTGTGCTGATTTAGGCTCAGCCACCGAAGTCCAAGGTTATGCGTTAGATATTACCGACGAAGAAGATGTGGTCGCAGGCTTTGCTTACATATTGGAAGATTTTGGCAAAATCAACGTATTAGTGAATAACGCCGGCATCCTGCGTGATGGTATGTTAGTCAAAGCCAAAGACGGCAAAGTGACTGACCGTATGTCATTTGACCAATTCCAATCGGTTATCAATGTTAACCTCACTGGCACCTTCCTCTGTGGCCGTGAGGCGGCTGCGGCGATGATCGAGTCTGGTCAAGCAGGGGTGATTGTGAACATTTCTAGCCTAGCTAAAGCGGGTAACGTAGGACAATCTAATTACGCGGCCTCTAAAGCGGGTGTCGCGGCGATGTCTGTGGGCTGGGCAAAAGAACTGGCGCGTTACAATATTCGTAGCGCGGCGGTAGCACCCGGGGTGATTGCCACCGAAATGACGGCGGCAATGAAACCTGAAGCCTTAGAGCGTTTAGAGAAGCTTGTGCCCGTTGGCCGTTTAGGCCAAGCGGAGGAGATAGCCTCTACCGTACGCTTTATTATCGAAAACGATTATGTAAATGGTCGTGTCTTTGAAGTGGATGGCGGTATCCGCTTATAAAAGATTATCTTATTGATAATAAACAAGACCGAGCGTTTGCTCGGTTTTTTGTTGGCTAAAGTTAGGTCTCTTTTTTTAGTCTGTTAGCTTGGGTAAGAGTTGTTCGGAGGTTGACATTTACTGGCTATCCTTCAACAATCGCACGCTACTTTTTTACATAACTTTACAAATAGAGTTGACATTATCGTATTGGAGTTGATTATCTGAATGTCATGGCAGGATAAAGCCCTTTGGCTGGAAAAAATTACCAAGCGGATGATGCTGATTGTCGGTGCCTTAGGAGTCATAGTGATTTACGGAGGCTTCTTTTTTCTTCTCTTCAGTGGTCGTTCGGTCGCCGTGATCCCGTGGTTTTTTCTGTTATCACCTTGGATTTGTATTTACTTTGGTCTGACGCAAGTACAACAAGCTAGCGTACTGAAATGGTTTGTTAAAAAAGTCAAAAAATAAGCCCTTAAGGGGATTTGCATATTTACGGTTTGTTTTAGTTTGCAAACTTGGGGAACACAATGGGGTTAGGACGCTATTTTCCATTCTTGCTAAGTGCAGTGTTACTGCTACTCGGCGGGTGTGAGCGTACGGATACAAAAGATCAATCTGCCAAGGAAAGCGGCGACATTAAAGTTGCACCCTATGGCAGCTGGCAATCACCTTTGTCTGCTGCTGAGGTTTTTCAACGAACCGATGATATTGCTGAACTACAAAGTGTAGGTAATGCGATTTATTTTGCAGAATCGAGCGGACGTGCCCAAGGCAAAGTTGGTATCAAGCGTCTCGATGATCTTGGCAAGGTCACTGAAGTGGTTCCTCCTGATTTTAATGTTAAATCTACTGTGCATGAGTATGGCGGTGCGGCGTTTTTGGGCATAGGTCAGAGCCTATTTGCCACTAAATTGCAGGATCAGCTGTTTTACCGTTTTGCGCCTAATCAGCCACCATTGCCGTTAACTCCCAATGGTACCCGTCATGCCGATTGTGTGGCATATCCTAAGGGCTCACGGATTATTTGCGTGCGTGAAGATCACCGTCAGGGCGGCGAACCGAAAGCGAGCCTGGTGACTATCAATCTTAACTTTGCCGGTGAAGGCGATACCTTTGTTACGGGTCATGATTTTATTTCTTCCCCGACTATTTCACCCGATAACACCCAATTGGCGTGGATCACTTGGGAACATCCTTATATGCCTTGGGATAAGAGTGTGCTCTGGCTTGGGGATCTTGACCGCAAAGGTCAATTAAAAAATATTCGCAAGGTGAGTACGCCAGAGGACTCTTCGGTGACTCAGCCACTATTTGGCCTCGACGGTAAATTATATGTGGTGTCCGATCTCAGTAACTGGTGGAACATTTACCGCGTCACCCCTAGGGAAACCCTAGAGCCTGTGTTGAGTAAAAATGCCGAGTTTGCGGTGCCGGATTGGCGTTTAGGTAACCATAATTATGCCTTTGAAAATGCTTCGACTCTCATCGCGAGCTACGTTGAAGGCAATCGAGCCGCATTGCTGCGTATGCACTTAGATTCCGGATTGACCGAATCTCTTGCCGTTGATTTTGCTGAGATCACTCAGGTGGTAAAGGGCGAAGATGGTGTTTATTTTGTTGGCGCTAAGGCAACACCAGAGAAAGGTATTTATCGCGTTGTTGGGCGTGGCACTGAGCTTGTGTACGCCCCAGCGCTCGCGAATCTTGATCCCAACTATGTCTCGCGGGCGAAAAATATAGCCTTCGCTACCGGTAAAAATCAGCAGGCCTATGGTTATTTTTACAGCCCTGTGAACCCTAATTACGTGGCGCCCCACGACACAAGGCCGCCGCTTATCGTGATGCTACATGGCGGGCCGACGGCGCGGGCTTCACTGGCCTATCGCAGTGAAATCCAGTTTTGGACCAGCCGCGGGTTTGCGGTGTTGGATTTAAACTTTCGCGGCAGCAGTGGTTTTGGCCGCGCCTATCGCCAAAGCCTTTATGGCAAATGGGGTGAAAGCGATGTAGAGGATGCGGTTAATGCCGCAAAGTATTTAGTGGCTAAGGGCTGGGTAGACGCCAATAAGTTAGCAATTCGCGGCATCAGCGCCGGTGGCTTAACTGTGATGTCTTCGCTAGCGTTTTATGATGTGTTTCAAGCGGGTGTGAGCTATGAGGGTATCAGCGATTTTGAGCAGCTCGCTAAGGGAACCCATAAGTTTGAGTCGGGTTATTTAGACCAACTTATCGGCCCCTATCCAGAGAAGAAGGAACGCTACCGCGAGTTATCGCCACTCAATCACTTAGATGGTTTGAATGAACCTTTGCTGATTTTCCAAGGCTTGAGAAACAAGATTGTACCGACGGCGCAGTCGCGGCAAATCTATGATGCCCTTAAAGCCAAAGGTGTGCCGACGGCCTATATCGATTATGGCGATGACGCAAGTGATGGACGCACGCCAGAGCATAAAGCGGCGGGATTAGAAACCGAGTTAGCCTTTTATGGGCAAGTGTTTTCATTTACACCAGCAGGTAAATTGCCAGCGTTGCAGTTAGATAATGTGGCGGCACTTAAGCATTAAAAGGTGAAAAGAGCTTAGGGTTGATGGTTAAGACTATCAATAATGGCGCAGTGGGGCTGTTCGCCGCCTTGGCACTCGCTGACCATTTGTTGTAACTGGCTACGAAGATTCTGCAATTTACCAATTTGCTCCTCAACATAGGCCAAATGGTTGCGGGTGAGTTGCTTCACATCTTCGGCATTGCGGCTGTCGTTATTGCGAAGGCCAAGCAGGAGTTTGCAATCCTCGAGGCTAAAACCTAAGTCGCGGCACTGGTGGACAAATTTCAGCGATTCGATATCCCGATGGCGATACACCCTGTATCCCGCCTCGTTACGCTCGCCACAGACAAGGCCGATATCGTGGTAATAGCGTATGCTTTTGACGCTTAACCCTGTGTGCTTCGCGACTTCACCAATTTTCATACTGACCTCAGTTCTTATCTGTTCTAAAGACTCGTGCAGACAAGTGTGATACTTGCCACAAAAACACCCTTGACTCTCCCGTGATGGGAGACTTTATCTTAACCCTATAGCGGTTAAGTTCAAGTGAGGGATCTTCCATGTCGCAGATAAAACTCTATGTCGCCACCATGAATTGTGCGGGATGTGTGGCCAAAATTGAAAAGGCCTTTGCGGCCGAACCGAATGTGAGTGCCCGTATCAATCTCGCCGATAAGCAAGTGACTGTCGATGGCAAGATGAGCAGTGATGCGGCGCTGGCTGTTATGGACAAGGCGGGTTATCCCGCTCAATTGATCGTGGACGCAAAGGCGGCCGCAGAGGAAAAGCGGGTCGAAGATGCGGCAGAGTATTGCCTGCGGATGCGTCAGGCCATCGCCGCGCTCGCTGTCGGTATCCCTATGATGTTATGGGGATTGCTGGGCGGCGAAATGATGATTAATCGCCCTAGCATGCAGCTTGGCTGGGGCATTATGGGCCTAGTCACTTTAGCACTTTTAGTCGGTACCGGGCGCCATTTCTATCAGGGAATGTGGCGCGCGCTTAAAGCCAAAACCACCAATATGGATACCTTAATCGTGTTAGGTACCAGCACGGCATGGCTTTATTCCATGCTGGTGGTGCTTATTCCGAGTGCGTTTCCAATGGATACTCGCCACGTTTACTTTGAGGCGAGCGTGATGATCTTAGGCTTGATTAACTTAGGCCATGCCCTCGAACTCAAAGCTCGGGGCAAAACTAGCGAAGCGGTGCAGCGCTTACTCGGCCTGCAATCTTCTACCGCGATTCGTATTGGCGACAATGGCGATGAAGAGGTTGAAATCAGTCAGCTTAAATTAGGCGATAAACTCAGACTTCGCCCCGGCGACAGGGTCGCACTCGATGGCGTGGTGGAGTCCGGCCAGTCATTACTCGATGAGGCCATGCTAACGGGCGAACCTATTCCGGTGCCAAAGCATGTTGGGGATAATCTGAGCGCGGGAACTGTCAATGGTAACGGCAGTTTAGTCTACCGAGTGACCGCTGGGCAGCAGGATACGCGCCTTGCCAAAATCATCGCACTGGTGCAGGAGGCGCAAACCTCTAAGATGCCGATTGGTCGTCTGGCCGATAAAATTTCGGCGGTGTTTGTACCAACAGTTGTGGTTATCGCCTTACTCGCGGCGGCGATTTGGTATTTTGTTGGGCCAGAACCCGCGCTCAGTCATGCACTTGTGGTGCTCACCAGCGTGCTGATCATCGCCTGTCCCTGTGCCTTAGGCTTAGCCACACCTATGTCTATCATGGTGTCCGTTGGCCGCGCCGCTCAAATGGGCGTATTGGTAAAAAATGGTGAAGCACTGCAAAGCGCCAGCAAGGTCGATTGTGTAGTGTTGGATAAAACAGGCACAGTGACTCAGGGTAAACCCCAAGTGACTGATATCCATTGGATTGAAGGTAATGACCAAGCTCCTAATGACCAAAAATTCAGTGATGAAGACAAGCGCGCACTCCTTGGCGCGATCGCCAGTCTTGAGCAGCATTCAGAGCATCCGCTAGCTAGCGCAATAGTCAGCTATGTTAAGCAAGCCTCGATTCCATTACCCGCAACCGAGATTTTTACCAATCATCAGGGTAAGGGCATTGAAGGGCGAGTCGATGGCGCCGACTTTTTAGTGGGTAATCAAGCCTTAATGGCGGCATTTGATGTGCAGTCAGGGGAGGGCGTGACAGGCAACCACTCAGGCTTTGCGATAGAAGCCGCCGCGCAATTTGCCAAACAGGGCAAGACGGCGATTTATGTCGCTAGGGCGGGCAAGTTAGTGGCCACTATCGCCATTGCCGATCCGATCAAGGACGACGCCAAAGAAGCGATAAGCGCGATACGTTCACAGGGGATTCGCGTAGTACTGCTGACCGGAGATAATCTGCAAACGGCGCAGGCGGTGGCAGCTCAAGTGGGGATAGATGAAGTGATAGCGGGCGTGTTACCCGAGCAAAAGCAACAGCATATTAAAGCCTTACAACAGCAAGGTCATGTGGTTGCCATGGTGGGGGATGGTATCAACGATGCGCCTGCCTTAATGAGCGCCGATGTGGGGATCGCCATGGGATCGGGCACTGAGGTGGCGATCGAAAGCGCGGATATGACTCTACTGTCCCATCAGCTGATAGTGATTGCTAACTTATTGGCACTTTCCCGCGCGACCATTCGCAATATTAAACAGAACCTGTTTGGGGCCTTTATCTACAACAGTTTAGGTATCCCAGTGGCGGCGGGCGTTTTGTATCCGCTCACGGGTATGCTGTTAAGCCCTGTGATTGCAGGGGCTGCGATGGCGCTGTCTTCTTTAACTGTGGTCACCAATGCGAACCGTTTAAGACAGCAAAAACTGTAACGTATTGGTATTGTTTATCGGCCCGCGAGTGAGTGGGGGCTTACAAATACCGCCCAGTTCAGTGGGCGGTATTTGGATTGTCTGGCTAAAAATGCAATGTTAATTCAGTTGCCATCCAATAGGATTATCTTGGGTTGTATTTGTAAAAATTCAGGTTAAATAAACAGTTATCTTTGGGTTACATGGCTCAGAATCGCTTAAGCATTCGCGGCTAACGGGGCCTTTTTAGTTGATAATTTAACCCAAACTGCTATAGTGCCACGTTTATTTTTACCCCCTCAGGCTGGTGGAAATTGGTTTATGCTTATATGCACTGCCAATAGTCTGGCCAATATTACTCGATTTGGAAGTTCATTTTGATCACAACAGCGAATATCACCATGCAGTTTGGCGCTAAGCCACTGTTTGAAAACATCTCAGTTAAATTCGGCGGCGGTAACCGTTACGGTCTTATCGGTGCGAACGGCTGCGGTAAATCAACCTTCATGAAGATCCTTTGCGGTGATCTAGAGCCGAGCAGCGGTAACGTATCTTTAGACGTCAATGAGCGTCTGGGTAAACTCAGCCAGAACCAATTCGGTTACGAGGAATACACGCTGATTGACACCGTTATCATGGGCCACCGTGAACTGTGGAAGGTCAAGCAAGAGCGTGACCGTATCTATTCTTTACCTGAAATGAGCGAAGAAGACGGCATTGCCGTGGCAAACCTTGAGATGGAATTTGCCGAAATGGACGGTTACACCGCCGAATCTCGCGCTGGTGAACTGTTACTTGGCGTAGGTATCGGTATCGAAAGCCATTTCGGTCTAATGTCTGAAATCGCCCCAGGTTTAAAACTGCGGGTATTATTGGCGCAGGCCCTCTTCTCAGATCCTGATGTGCTGCTGCTCGACGAACCTACCAACAACTTGGACATCGACACTATTCGTTGGTTACAGGACGTCTTGAACCAACGCGATAGCACCATGATCATCATTTCGCACGACCGTTACTTCTTAAACTCAGTCTGTACTCATATGGCAGACTTAGACTACGGTGAACTGCGTGTTTACCCAGGTAACTACGACGAATATATGCTAGCAGCGACTCAGGCCCGTGAGCGTTTGCTAGCTGACAACGCCAAGAAGAAAGCGCAAATTTCTGAGCTACAAACCTTCGTTGCTCGCTTCTCTGCTAACGCTTCTAAGGCAAAACAAGCGACTTCTCGTGCCCGTCAAATCGATAAGATCAAGCTGGATGAGGTTAAAGCCTCTAGCCGTGTTAACCCATTCATTCGTTTCGAGCAGGAAAAGAAACTGTTCCGTAATGCGTTAGTGGTTGAGAATTTGGCTAAAGGTTATGACACGCCACTGTTTAAAGACTTAAACCTGATTGTCGAAGTGGGCGAGCGTATCGCTATCCTCGGTGAGAACGGTGTAGGTAAAACCACGCTACTGCGTACTTTAATCCATGATATTCCACAGGATGAAGGCCATATCCAATGGTCTGAAAACAGCAATATCGGTTACTACGCGCAGGATCATGAGTCTGATTTTGAAAACGATATGACCCTCTTCGAGTGGATGAGCCAATGGCGTAAACCTGAAGATGACGACCAAGCGGTACGCGGTATCTTAGGCCGTATGCTGTTTAGCGCCGACGATATTAAAAAGTCTGTAAAGGTGCTGTCGGGTGGTGAAAAGGGCCGTATGTTATTTGGCAAGCTGATTATGCAAAAGCCAAATATCCTGATGCTCGACGAACCGACTAACCACATGGACATGGAATCGATCGAATCCTTAAACAACGCGCTGGAAAAATACGAAGGCACGCTGTTGTTTGTGAGTCACGACCGTGCATTCGTATCGTCACTGGCCAACCGTATCCTTGAAATTACTCCTAACGGTGTGAATGACTTCAAGGGCACCTATGATGAGTTCCTCGCGAGCAAGGGCATCGAAGGCTAATTACTTGTTTTAAATAGCCTTAAATGCACAGATAAAAAACGCCGCTTAATGAGCGGCGTTTTTGTTTATGGTGTTTACCTTGAGTGTTAGCCTCGGCTTAGCGGTTATTATTTTGCCTCGGCTTGTTGCTCGACATAAATCAAGCTGTCAGTGTCAAAGCCTCTGGCTTTGGCCATGTCGACAAATTGCTTAATCACCTCAGGGGATACTGTTGGAGTTCGGGCTAGTAGCCATAAATAATCCGTATCTGGCCCCGAGATAAAGGCGTATTGATAATTTTGTTGGTCGAGCCCAAAGACTACATACGAACCATAAAACGGCCCGAAAAAGGAGACTTTTAAGTAAGCTTCGTTCTCTCCATTCACAAAATAGGCTTTACCTTCGGCTTCTTTCCATTCCTGTTTGGCGGCAGAATAGCCCCGATTAATGACTTTAACGCCGCCATCGGGCTTAAGGCTGTATTCGGCAGAAACTTGGGTTAATCCGCGCTCGAAGGAGTGGTCAAGCCTCGCAATCTCGTACCATTTGCCTAAATAGCGGTCGAGTTTAAAATCTTTAACGGGTTCGACGTAGTTAGGCATTCCTAGACAGCCTGTCAGGACCAAAGCACTGATCATTAAGAGTAGTTTTTTCAAGTGATGCTCCTATCAAAAAGATTTAGTTTATATTTTACTCATTTATTCATGGTGGCAAACAGAGGGATTTTCAGAGCTTTTTAGGGCTTTGTATTGGCTTAACCAACCTTGTGCTATACCTGCCAGCATTATCAGCGCCACACCTATCAATTGCTGTGCGGTTAATGTTTCATTAAATAACCACCACGCCAGAGTGACCGCCACCACAGGTTCCACATAGGAGAGTGCGCCGTAGGTGATTGATGGCAATTGATTTAGAGCTTTTACTGCAAACAGAATAGCTAAAAATCCCGGAAAGAACCCAATTGCCAGCAGCCAAGCAAATTGATTCAGGCTGGGTACTAATGGTGTGATTAACACTAAGGGAAGTAGGCATAAAGCGCCAACACCTAACTGTACCAGCGTACTTTGATAGGGCGAGGCGGCACTTGGTTTGCGGTTGATTAAGATAAAGCCACTATAGGTCAGTAACGACAATAATGCATAAAAATATCCCAATATTTCAGAATTATATAGCGATTGGCTCGATGTCACGGGGAGCATTAATATAAAGCCCGCTAAGGCGAGTACCACACTTGCCATACTGAATCGGTTGAGTCTTTCATTAAACACAAAGTGCGCAAAGAGTGACGCTACCACAGGTGCGAGGTAGATGATCATAATCACGGTTGCCATTTGAGTGTATTGAATAGCCTCGATATAAAAAGCCATAAATCCGGCGAGCATTGCGCCATTTATCAAGGTGCGTTTGCTCGGTTTATGGCGAATTTGCTGTCCTTTACCCGTTAACAACATATAGACCATTAAAAACAGCGCGCCGAGTAGCAGGCGGTAAAAGGTAATATGTTCGGCTGGCAGAGTTGCAAAGCGTGCGAATACGCCAATCGTGCCCATTAAGGTGGCAGCCAATAGGGCAAAGAGCAAGGCCAAAGTAGGAGGTGGATTCATGTGTCACCTTTAGCGTACAGTCCAGTACTGTAGAAACAGTCCAACGGGTAAGGACGCTGAGTTTGCCCTAAAATATCTAGCTAGGCTAGCGAGGTATTCGACTGTGCTTTGGGTATCGTGCAAACTAGCTGTTTCGAAGGGGGAGCATTTTATTGGGATTAGACGATCCTGATATCGCATACTTAGACGCAGGTATTTAGGATAAAAGGTCGCTGTATTGCAAATGGTAAGGGGCTTTTTATGATCCACGCTATAACGGGGTTCGCTTCAGTCTTTAAGTGCTCATCCGCTTGTCGGAGCGAGCAACGCTCAATCCTAGGATTTTAATAATCCTTAATAAAGCGCAGAGCATGTTTGGCTAGCGTAAAATTGATATTTTCACTGATACGAATTTCGGCGATTAATCGACTCGAAGTAGATTGACTGATAAAGCAATCAAATGTCAGTTCGTTGGTAAGCTGCAAATGAACACGGGAACGATTAGGTGTGAGAGATTTTAATATATCAAAATTTAACGCAATATCGGGATCCTCTTCGTAAAAATAATTAGCATGATAAATAAAGTGTGGCCAATTTTGATTATTTGATTCAATTATATAAGCACAACGATCATTGGCTGGAATAATATTAGATAGCTGTTTTTTGAAATTATTTGTGGTTAGATTGTTTTTAATGAATTTATATTTAGTGTCATTAAAAATAACTAGCATCACATCTTGCCTTGTTGAGTTAAGTTGGTTTGAATGAATGTTTTTTAGGGAATGTTTATCTTGTGCAGTATAAATATTGTTTTCGGTGATAGATGACTGACTATCAGGTTGCAGATAATAATTTAGGATTTGATAGTCTGTTAAGTAGTGTTCAATTAAACTGATGTTAGTCATTTCTCCTTCAAAAGATAATGCGTTATTGGACATAGCCTTTAATACACGGTTATCTGTTAAAGGGATAATTTGCTGTTGAACTTCGATTTCATCGCCATCGATATAACATTTTAGCTTATGATATTGGTAGCTGATGGATAATAAATGCCAATAATCATCATTTAAACCACCTGACATCGAAGCCATTTCAATCGATAATAATCGGCTATTAACAACCGATTCAATATTGCCAAGTGCATTTATCTTCACAATAAAGCCCGTATGATTAAACTCACAACAATATTGAAATACTAGTCCTCCATGTTGGTTTTTTATCCAAGCTTGCCAAGTGAAAATATCGAGTGTTTTCGAGCCTAATAAAACGACTTTAGCCGTATTTTCTGATGTTTCTTGAGCGAGGTCTTGAACTAAGTTATTCGAGCTTAAACAAATGTTTTTTGAGGTTTTCATGGGTGACATCCTTGTGGTTATGTCATGCATAAACCTTTGGTTTTATTTCAGACAAATATCATCACAGCGAGGTATTAATTCTATCGCGACCATCGGCCTTGGCGCGGTAAAGCGCGGTATCGGCGGCGCATACCATGGCGAGTGAGGTACGGAACTGGCCATTGACTTCACTGGCAATCCCTTGGCTGGCACTTACCGATACATAATCCCTGAGCCCTTGGTCAGTAAAACGAATATTATTAATCCCTTGCTGAATTTTTTGCGCTATGGTCAGCGCCATTTTGGCATTGTGATTAGGTAGGATCAGCGCAAACTCTTCGCCGCCGTAACGGGCCGCAAGACCGATGTCGATAGGCACAATAGTGGCGATCACTTTGGCAATTTTTCTAAGGCATTCATCACCTTGGATATGACCAAACTGATCATTAAACACCTTAAAATAATCCACATCGATAATGACTACGCTGATAGGACGTAGTTTGGCGGTGCATTCTTCCCAGTGTTGTTGCAGCATTTCATCAAAATAGCGACGGTTCGCCAGTTGGGTGAGGGAGTCGGTGGCGGCGAGCTTACGTAGTTTTTGGTTTTCTGCTTTATGGTGAGTTAAATCGTGCATCACCATCACAAATACGGGGTCATGGCTGGGAATATAAGAGATGGATAACTCCACATCTTTGGCCTTACCAGAGGCACAGATCAGTGTGGTTTCCTGCGCAGGGTGCTGCACGGGTTGACCACAGTTGGTGCCTAATTGCACATCGTGGCTCAGGAGATTGTCATAGCGCGCTTGATGATGTTCAGTCAAAAAATTGCGCCAGTCTTGGCCCTTTAAACTCGCCTGCGGGCAATCGAGCAGCTCGGCACTGCGCTGATTGCACGAACGGATAAAGCCATTGGCATTCACTAAGATCATGGCTTCAGTTAAATGTTGAATAAAGAGCTCAATGGTCTCGAGGGAAGAATGCTCGAAAAAGTTCAGCGGTAACTCGGCAGCCTTTGCATGCTGAGTTGCGGGCAATGCAGCATCATCGACAATAGATAAGGCGGGTTGTTGGCGAGCTAGTTTCGGTGAGTTTGTCATTGTTATCTTTCCCTGTGAACTTTAATCATCTGCGCTAGGCGCTTTTCTGAGGATGACTTTATTCTGGAGGAAGAAAAGATACCTTCTGCTTACCTTCTGGTGTAATTATTTGATTTTAAATGTTTTAAATTTTGCCTTCTGAGTCGTTTTGTCTGCAATTAGGATCATGGTTAGCTAGGCGCTTGTTTACATCTCGCAAAATTGGGACTAGATAGCCCCCAATCTTAAGCATTAAGACTGAGTCGAATATTTGTTATTGGGGCAATTTAACGCAGTGTAAGTCCATTAATTTGCTCGGGATGTAGTGCTTGGCTATGGGATTTTCCTCGGCACCATTTGCCACCTTGCTTGTGTTTAAATGCACACATTGCATCCCATCGACCGCTTACACCACTGTACTGGCGACGAAACTCCTTGGCTGAAAGTAACCAGGCATCGGATGCAATCCCTAACTCATTAAGCAACTTAGGTCGTAGGTTATCGATAAAGCCTTTTTTATCATGGCGGATGGCGCGGCCAGTCCAATCGATAAGCTCAAGATAATCGGCAAAATGGAAGGGGATGCCCGTTTGCTGATGGATATGCGTTGCACCCTCAAATTTTGCAAGGGATTTGTGTGGTAATGGTTGAGTGTTATCTACAGGGGGTTGGGTTATCAGTGGTGTGACGCTGGTAGGGGAAAGTGCATTCAGGCGCTCTTGAATCGATGTAAAATCAGAGGATTGCAAAGAATCGGCAATGCCTGCTCGAATAGGATTTAAATCAACGTACATCATACACGCCAGTAATGCTTGCTCATCTAACAGTGCTTGGGATTTAAAACGACCTTCCCAGAAGGCGCCTTTGCACTCATCTTCTCGATTGGCTTTACGGGCAATCTCTTCGTTCAGGCAGCGCATAAACCAAGATATGCTGGATAAACGCTCATGCCATTCAGCAATTAAGCCATCGAGTAACATGCGTTCGCCGTCGATTAATGCATCACCATTCATATACTTAGTGGCAATGGC
>NZ_AKZL01000048.1:0-34354 GCF_000282755.1 Shewanella sp. POL2 | reverse complement strand
GCTCATGAATTGGGGGCTGACTCATAATTCTGTCCCCATGGTTAAGTGAATACGCCATGAGCGGTCGATAGTGTCTGTCTCTTTCAAACCTACCCCTAAATCCAACTTAATTGGGCCGATGGGGGATATCCAATGGATACCACCGCCTACGGCGATAACTGGCTCAAACTGATTGTTATCAAAAGCGTTACCCGCATCGACAAAGGTAGCAACCCGCCATGTTGGTGTAACGTAATATTGATATTCCAAACTACCAACCATTAAGTAACGGCCACCGATAACCTCCCGATTGACCTTGCCATCGGCATCGATATAGTCCAGATAAGGGCCTAACTCTTGATAGCCATAGCCGCGAATGGTTTGGTCACCACCTGCAAAGTAACGCAGTGATGGTGGGATCAAGGCTAACTCATTTTCATTGGCAAGGTTGGCGGCGAGATCCATACGCGCCACGATTCTGTGGTTATCAAAAAAGGTGTCAATCCACTTAAATTTTGCCTGCAAGCGGGCAAGGCGTGTTTCTGAGCCTAGATAAGGATCGGCATAATCTAGGCTGTATATTTGCCTAAAACCGGATTTGGGATCGAGGGTGTTATCGCCACGGGTAGTTTTAGAAAAGTTAATCCCCGCAAGGTAAAAACTGGGGCTGTAGTTGATATCTGACTGAGTATATTCTTCACGAATGGCATCGAGGGAATAGCTCATGAGCCATTGATTTTCCAGCCGTTGCTGTCTTAATAGACCGAGTAAATACTTGGTCGCTTCTAGCTGCCCTGTGTTGCGAAAATCACGATTTTCAGGCTCGTAAACTTGTGTAACCCCATATTTATCCCGCAACAATCCTAAACGAATTTTGAGTTGATCGTCTAAGGGATGCGTCAGCGGAATGGTATAAGTGGTTAAAAACTTGGGCCTGTCTGGCGACCACTCCAAACTGGTTTCTTGGGAATGGCCGTATTTATTGATCTGCGGGGTTCGCCAAGTAACACGCACCCTAGGATCGAAGGTCTTATCTGCGCTTTGGCCGATATCACCACCTAAGCCTAATTCGATGGAATGGCTGGCTTTATCGGTCAACTCTACCTTGACGGGCAGTTGATTATCTTTTGCCTGATCGAGCTGTGGGATCACTTTAATATTGGAAAAATATCCCGTATCCAGCAATTGACGGTTAAGGGCGCTGACTCTGCGAGTCGAATAAGCCGCATCTTCCTTAAAGGGGATAAGTTTGGTGAGAATATCCGGCTCTAAGGTATGACCTTCAAAACTGACTTGGCCAAAATGGTAACGTGCGCCAGAGTTAAAATGCAGGCTGATTTGGGCGGTGTTTAAATCGCGGTTGATGTTAATCTGTGATTCTGTAAATTCGCCATCGAAATAGCCTCGCGCGAGGGCGAGCGTCACCAGTTGGGATTTGACATCCGAATATATGCCGTGGTTGAGCGTATCACCGGGCTTAATATTGACCTCAGCAAGCCATTTGTCGAAGGCTCGGTCGTCAAGCATTTCGCCTGAAAAATTAATATCGACCCATTGAATTTTAACCGGTTCACCTGCATTGACCGTAAGCTTGAGTTCCCAAGGACCTTTCTCTTTCTCGACTAAATGTTCCTCCAACTCTCCATGGTAATACCCCATAGACTCGAGGGCGGTGGTAACATTGTCTTCCACATTAAATAAGAAGGCTCGGCGCTGCACTTCGGAGTCAGGCATTGCACCTAAGTGGGCGAGAATATTACGCTTCAGGGCTTCGTCGACCCCATTGACTGAAAGCGTTAAAAAGTTATCAGCGGCCATAGTCGCTGATGCCACTAAACTTAGACTCAGTAGCAAATGAAGACGAAAAGATAATGAGGTAATTTGCAAGAATCGCTGCACTTTATAGTCCCTGTGATGTGACTTCATTGTCGCCAGAATAGCGTTAACAGGCAAGGAGATGATTGAAATTAGTCATTGAAATGGTTACAAAGGACGTTACTGTTTAAGGGGATGTAAATAATGAAAATAAAATTAGCCACCTTTAGTTTAATTCTCTCGAGTGCACTTTTTATGTCACAAAATACCCAAGCAAATGAAAAACCTTTTGCCATTGCGATCCACGGTGGCGCAGGCACGATTTCTAAAGCCAATCTCACGCCTGAACTGCGACAAGCCTATAAAGATAAACTAAAAGAAGCCGTCGATAAGGGCTCAAAAATATTAGAACAGGGTGGAGATAGCATACTTGCCGTACAAACAGCCATCAATGTATTGGAAAACAGCCCATTGTTTAACGCCGGTGTCGGTTCGGTTTACACCTATGATGGTGGTCATGAGTTAGATGCCTCTATCATGGATGGTAAAACCATGAATGCAGGCGCTGTGGCAGGTGTACGCCATATTGCTAATCCAATCGATTTAGCTATAGCGGTGATGAATAAGTCCGAGCATGTGATGCTCTCGGGCGCGGGTGCTGAGGAGTTTGCCTTGACTCAAGGTTTTACGCTGGTACCTAACAGCCATTTTGATAGCGATGCCCGTTATCAGCAATTACTCGATGCCAGACAAAAATTGCAGGCGGCTGAAAAGTCCGAGCAAATTGCAGGTATTGAGATGAAAGATCTCGATTATAAATTTGGCACCGTTGGCGCAGTCGCTTTAGACAAAAACGGTAACTTAGCGGCGGGGACATCCACCGGCGGCATGACGGCTAAGCGCTTTGGCCGGATCGGGGATTCGCCAGTGATTGGTGCGGGCACCTATGCGGAAAACGGCGTTTGCGCTGTATCTGCAACGGGTCACGGTGAGTTTTTTATTCGCTACCAAGTGGCGGGCGATATCTGCGCTAAGGTGAAATACCAGCAAAAATCCATTATTCAAGCGGCGGATGAAGTGATTAATCAACGTCTTATCACGGCGGGCGGTTCTGGTGGGGTGATTGCGGTTGATCATCGAGGCAATGTTGCTACCCCCTTTAATACTGAGGGGATGTACCGTGCAACCCGCACCAATGGTGAACCCGCACAGGTAATGATTTGGCAGGACCAATAATGTGAGTCACCTGCGATCATCACAAATAATAAGTGCCGCATAAGCGGCACTTATTATTTGTAAGACATTAGGGCGTGTTGACGTTTCAAGATTAAATGTTGCTCGTTCCGGCTGCACGTGCTCGCGAAACGAGGAATGCTGTGTCGTTATTCTACTCAAATGACGAGCGGCTCTTATGGCAGGAAGTAAGTCGAACCCTTGGGGCAGCATTTGGCGGGCGTTTCTGCCGCATTATCGTCCGTTTATGTAGAATAACTACACGGACTTTGCCTTGCATAAACGCCCGCCAAATTGCTGCAAAAATAACCCTAAAACGTCAAAACACCCTAGATATCTCATGAATTGACAGGGCTGTTACTTTTGAGGTCCATATGCATTTTGATTAGATGTTCTTCCATATCGAAGGTCACCTTAAAGCCTAGGCTTTTAGCAAGACTTGCCATATTGCGGTTTTCAAACATGGTAAAGCCTGTAAGCACAGGGGTGTCATTGGCTTGATAGTATTTAATCAATTTTTCAAGCAGCAGTTTACCTAGCCCAATGCCTTGATGATCCCCCCGTACCGCCATAGCAAATTCTGCCTCGGTATTATCGGGGTCGATGGAGGCCCTTACCGCGCCTAAGGTAATGTCATCACCGTCCGGCCCTTTGGCCGTAGCGATAAAGGCCATTTCGCGGGCATAATCGATTTGAGTCAATACCGCCATTTCCTCGTGGGTCATTTTCGAGCGTACGCCAAAATAGCGTTTATATCTGTCCTCATCGGAGAGGGAGTTATCAAAGGCCAAATGTTTAGGCTCATCCTCGGGAAGAATGGGACGAAGCATCACTCTGAGGCCATTTTTTAGCTCGGCAAATTCTTCTAACTCTTTGGGATAGGGCATGATGGCAAGTCGAGAGGGATTATCCGTATTGGCATCGTGTAGACGGATATTCACATCGAGCAGGGTAATGTTTTCCCCCGCCGCCAGTACAGGGTTGAGATCCAGCGCCGCAATCTCTGGACAGTCGATAATTATGTGGGATATTTGCGTCAGCATCACGCATAGGGCGTTCATATCCAGCCCCAGCGGTAAATGCCTATCCTTTAACTTATGGGTTTTTAGGGCTTGGATGACCATATAACGGGCCAGCGCCATATTGAGTGGAGGCAAAGCAACCGCCGCATCCTGAGTCGGATCCCATTCTGAGCCGCCTTCACCCAAACAGATGGCCGGGCCAAAGACGGGATCGCTAATCACGGCGACACGGATTTCCTGCGCGCCCGCAGTCAGTGCCATCTTTTGTACTATCATGCCTTCGATAATGGCGTCCGGATTGGCTTGGTGTACCCGCTGGGTAATGGCATTCGCGGCATGGCGAATGTCTTCCTCAGAGGTGAGATTAAGCATCACCCCGTGAACATCGGATTTATGCAAAATATTGGGTGATTGCACCTTCAGCGCAAGGGGGTAACCTGCCTCATTGGCTATAGCGACGGCCTCATCAGCATCTTTGACAAACCAAGTGTCGATAGTATTGAGGCCATAGGCGCGCAAAATCGGGCTGGCTTCATGGGTTTCGAGTACCGCTTTACCCTTGGCCTGCGCCGCTTGCAGCAATTTTCGCGCTGTTTGGCTATCGGTCGGAATATTGTCGGGGATCGACTGCGGCACTTCCTGTAGCAGTTTTTGATTGCGACGATATTCCACCATATGCATAAAGGCGCCTACTGCCCCTTCGGGGGTGCGATAGGTGGAGATGCCGCCCTTGGTAAAGCGTTTGCGGGCTTGATAGGCCGAGTCTTCACCGCTCCAGTTGGTGAGGATATTTAAACGGTTTTTCTTTGGATGCGCGTGGATAACTTTAATTAAGGCATCGGCAATCTCGACACTTTCACCAAGGGCTGAGGGCGAATGCAATACTAAAATGGCATCTAATTCCTCACTATCCATTAGGATGGAGAGCGCATTGGCATAGCGGCTAGCATTCGCATCACCGATAATATCCACCGGATTTTGTTTCGACCACGTCGAGGGTAGAACTGCATCAAGCTTAGCAAGCGTTTCTGGGGATAATTCTGCTAATTTCCCGCCGCGGAGGATCAGTTCATCGACGGCTAATACCGCGGGCCCGCCACCATTACTGATAATACCTAATCGCTCTCCCTGCAGTGGATTGGAGTGGGCAAGGCTTTCAACCGCGGCAAAAAGTTCTATTAAATCATTTACCCTCAGCATCCCCGCGCGCCTAAAGGCGGCTTCATACACAGCATCATTACCACCGATACCGCCCGTATGTTGTTTCGCGGCCCGTACGCCTTCGGCGCTGCGGCCCGATTTAATCACTAAAATCGGTTTATTACGCGAGGCTGCTCGGGCAGCAGAGAGAAAATGGCGCTTCTCATTAACTGAGTCGATATACAGCATAATGGCACTGGTACGGCTATCGCGGCCGAGATAATCGAGCAGTTCATCGAAGTTAATATCAGTGGCATCGCCAAGGGAAATAAAAGACGAAAAGCCAATCCCTTTGTTATTTGCCCAATCGAGCACTGTGGTGCATATTGCCGCTGATTGGGATACAAACGCAATTTTGCCGGGTAAGGCACTCGCATGGGCAAGGCTAGCATTGAGTCCTAAGGGCGGTAAAAGCATCCCTAAACTATTAGGACCAAGGATTCGCATGCCATAACGTTTGGCATGTTGCATAGCTAGATCGAGTAAGCTTACACCATCATCGTTGACTTCCTGCGCCATTCCAGAAGCCATAATAATTGCCACTTTACAGCCAAATTGCGCGAGAGTTTCGACAATCGCGGGTACACGGCTAGCACGAGTACAAATCACCGCGAGGTCGGGTTTTATCGGTAAGGCTTCAATGTTGGGATAAGCAAGCACGCCCATTACCGCGCGATATTTGGGCGTAACGGGCATGATGGGCCCAGAAAACCCGCTGGAGAGCAGGTTTTTCATCAGCACATTACCTGCACGTTTCTCGCTATTAGAGGCGCCAATGATGGCAACGGATGTGGGTTTAAATAAGGAATGTAGTGTACGTTGACTCATAAATGATCCCATCCCAGACGAAGACGCTGCCAGTGTAACCTACGCACGTGGGGCTGCACAGTTTTGATTCAGGTATTGCGCGGTAAGTTTATTAGTAAATCATTAAGTTAAATGCGGTAAACATCATATTTTTATCTTTAATGAAACATTTTTAGTAACAGCGAGATCTCTGACTACAGAAGCGAAAACCTGTGGGCTTTGCGGAGATTTTGGTTGCCAAATGCTACAAGGCAGCAGATGGCAAACGTCTACTCCTTGCCTCTCGTCATCTGAGTCGACGTGTTACGAGAGTATAAGCTTGCCAGAGCGAAGATAATCTAATCAAGAAATGTCAACACGCCCTCAACAAAGTAAAATTTTTCCGTATTTGTTTGAAAACCCCTGAATCTCAAACTACTTTTTACACACGGATAAATTATTGTGAAGTGTTTATGAGATACATGGATGGCATCATCGCAGTCTTTGCAATAGCAATAGGTTACTTGGTGGGGTCTATTACCCTTTGGCTCCTCAGTCCGGTGTTGGCGGTTGCCGTGATGCTATGTTGGCAATTTTACCGTCAGCAGCAATCTTCGGTGGTGTCTAGCATATCTCAAGTAGAACAACGGGATGGCGTCGCTCTTGGTTGGCAAACGCACCAACGCTTATACCAAGAGGCGATTGCGACTGTGAGTGAATGTGAAAATAATATCCATAATGTCCTTCGGGTTCAGGAAGATGCGGTTAATTTACTCGGAGATTCTTTTGATGGCTTAGGCCGGCTGATGACTGAGCAAACGGGATTTATCTCTGATCTAGTAAAAAGTACCGATGATGCTGAGATATTTCACTCCGAGCAGATGAAACAATTTGCGAATAATACGTCGCAAACGTTAGAACGCTTTATTCAATCCACCATAGAAATGTCTGCCTCAACAATGGAATTGCTTGAGAAAGTTAACCTTATTTACGAATCCATGCCGCAGGCGATGAAGGCCTTACAGGATATCGATCAAATATCTTCTCAAACAAACTTACTCGCTTTAAATGCCGCGATTGAGGCGGCGCGTGCGGGGGAAGCGGGCAGAGGCTTTGCGGTCGTGGCGGATGAAGTGCGTGCATTGTCTAACCGCAGTTCTGGATTTAGTGAAAGTATTCAAAAACAACTGAGATCCATTCAGAATCAGATTGAACAACTCACCCAGCATGTAAGTAAAGTTGCCGCACAGGATATGAGTTATATTATTGATGCAAAAAAAGATATTGATACAGCACTCAAACAAATTATCGTAAAGGCGGAAAAGGATTCTAAGGTCATTGCGCGCATTGATTCATCGGCGCATGAACTTGAAACGGCAATTTCAGATACGATAAGGGGATTACAATTTAGTGATATAACCTCTCAAAGTTTGTCACACACCAATCAAGCATTACATCATTTAAAAGAATCGCTCAAACAAGTCACAGCTATGTCTTATGAGGAGTTTGGAATTACCGGTGAAGACGTGACTGAAAAAATGAGTCGGCACCGAAATGAAAAACATAATCCCGTATCAAGGAATGAAATAACGAGTGGCGAAATCGAACTCTTTTAAATGGATATTATATTATGTCAAACATTCAGACCATTATCTTGCCAGAGCGATTTGACTTTTATTACCACAAAAATTTTACACGAGACTATCAACAAATCTTAACTCTTAAGGACGTTAATCATATTATTTTGGATTTTAGCCGAGTGTTATATCTTGATAGTTCAGCGTTAGGCATGATGGTACTGCTATATCGAAAAGCTCAAGAAAAGGGCATGTCGACATCAGTAAAAGGAGCTCATGGTCAAGCTGAGGAGATATTAACCATCGCCAACATGCAGAAAATTTATATCATCGAGTAACCTAGCTATGTCAGAGCACTCAGCAATTAATCACTTTGTATTGGTTGTCGATAATGATGCTGTTGTGAGTCAGTCTATCAGTGACTTTATTCATAGCAAAGGTTATAACGTGATTATCTGTGATAATCTTGAGGATGCTTTTTTTGAAATATCCATCAACAGAATTGATTTGATTTTAGTGAATTTCTTTCAGTCCGATGGTACAGCGTTGACATTGCTAGAAAATCTTCGTCAATTAAATAAGGAAATTCCAGTTGTCGTTGTAACTGATAGGAAAGAACCTCAGGCATTTTTAGATTGCTTTAAAATGGGGGTATTGGATTTTGTTGTTAAACCTATCAATGTTGAGTTGTTTTGGTATAAAGCTGAAATTTTATTAACACGTATCAGATTGCAAGAAAAAGTTAAGCAGCAAAGTGTTGAACTCGAAAAAATGCTCTATGAAAAAGCAAGGGAAGAGCAACTGGCTCGTCATATTTTTGAGCATTTAGTGAATGTTGATAATAGCCAATTTGACTTTATAAAGTCATTTTCTCAAGCAAGTGCGAATTTTAGTGGCGATATTTTGTTAAATAGTGTCTCACCTAACGGTAATTTATTCATTATGCTAGCTGATTCAACAGGTCACGGTCTTAGTGCTGCAATGCCTATCATGCGAGTGGCAAGTACATTTAAAGCTATGGTTTATAAGTGCTTTTCACTAGTAACCTTAATCTATGAGCTTAATGAAAAATTATTTTACGAAAATCCAGATGATAGATTTGTTGCCTGCATTCTTCTTGAAGCCGATTTATTTCGTAATAAACTTTATGTTTGGAATGGTGGTATGCCGCCTGTTTTTCTTCACCTCAGACATAATAATCAATCTCAAGATAATAATTCGTGGCTAAATAAAGTGTTTAAGTCAACGAATATGGCGCTTGGAATTTTACCGCCAAATACATTTATTGCAGATATTGTTGAGATTGATTTGCCGCACGAAGGATATGCATGTCTATATAGCGATGGATTAATTGAACAGTCATTATTTGATAACTCTCAGTTTGGTATGGAGCGACTTAATGCTCTGTTTCATGAAAAGTTAGACTCCTTGCCTTATTTTTTTAAAGAAAATTTTGATAATAATTCTCTGGATAATCATATTATTGATGATATTAGTGTTTGCACTCTTGATTTTCAGCGTCTTCATGACTGGTATCGTTCTCAAGATGTTAGGCATTTATTATCAAATAAGAATGGAGAGTTTGATTGGGATATCACGATATCAGGACCTATGCTACTAAGTGCGGATTACTTGAGTATGCTCAACCAGTTTTTATCAGCATTTGGTTTTGCGACATATTTTTGTCAAAGAGTATTTACGGTAGTGGCCGAGTTATTTAGTAATGCTATCGACCATGGTGTACTAAAATTAGATTCTAGACTAAAAAATGATCCTGAAGGCTTTGAATTGTACCATAGTATAAGAGATGGCTGCGCAGATAGGCTTACTTCAAGTGATTGGGTAAAAGTGAGCATAACGTGGAATGACAGGTATGAACTGTTGATCACTGTGTCTGATAGTGGCAAAGGATTTACTGGTTTTGATAAATCGATTTCAAATTATCCTGAACTTTCTGGACGAGGCTTATCACTGGTGAAAAAATTATGTAAACACTATGAATTAATTTCTCCCGGTAATATCACTAAAGTGGTTATGGAATAGGGCATGAGTAAAAAAATATTAATTGTTGATGATTCTGCTGCCATTCGACAGATGGTTGAAGCCACGCTGAAATCAGCAAACTATCTAGTCACTTTGGCTAAAGATGGCCAAGAGGCTCTCGATTTGTGTAGTAGCCAGCGATTTGATTTTATTTTGACTGACCAAAATATGCCGAGAATGGATGGTTTAACCTTAATTAAATCTTTGCGAGGGATGTCCGCATATATGCGAACCCCAATCATAATGCTAACCACTGAAGCGGGGGAAGATATGAAAGCCCAAGGAAAAGCGGTTGGTGCAACGGGATGGATGGTTAAGCCTTTTGACCCGCAAAAATTATTAGCAATAACAGCCAAAGTGCTGGGTTGAGGGTATTGGGGGCAATATGTCCATTAATATGGCTGAGTTTCATCAAGTCTTTTTTGAAGAAAGCCATGAGCATCTTGAAAGCATGGAGCAACTGCTTATTGCCCTCGATCTTCAGTCGCCAGATCCCGAGGAGTTAAATACTATTTTTCGAGCGGCGCACTCTATTAAGGGAGGCAGTGGTATTTTTGGCTTTACGGCGCTCACCAGTGTCACTCACGTAATGGAAAACCTACTCGATAAAGTGAGAAAGGGTACATTTGAGTTATCTTCCGGGGTTATTGATTTACTTTTGAAGACGGTTGACACGCTATCCCACATTCTTAGCTTGTATCGTGAAGATTCACCAATTGATTGGCAACAGGTTGAATTTGCTAAAAATCAATTAATTGCAGCATTAAATGGTGAGCCTTTTTCGATTACCCATTCTAACGAAACGTTCACTTCGCCAATTCAAACAGCAGTGCCACACACAGCAACGGTTTTACCCAAGGCCTGTGACGAGAATGATCTCGGCTTTGGTTTTTTTGAAGATGATGTCAAATTAACCTTAGCCATTGAAAATCAAGATTTTGGTTTTTTTGATGAAGCGTATATTGCGAAAGAAATTAGTATTGATGATTTAAGCAAAACGGTCACAAATAGTCAGCAACTTAGTACAGCGCCTGACGATGACTTAGGTTTTGGTTTCTTTGAGTCCTTAACAGCTGAAAGCATTGACAGTGAAATTGATGCTTTAGTGCAGATTAAAACTAATCCAGCACATCCCATCATCGAGCCAATTGTAGAGCCTATTAGTCATCATTCCGGTGCTAAAGTGCCTCGTTATACAGGCAAAGTCACGCAAACCGAAAAAACAGAACCCACAGATTTGGTTACTTCAAATGCATCAAATCAGCATGTGGCTTCTGCCGTCACATCACCACAAACAACTGTTGCGACTAAAAAAGTCAACACGACCACTCAAGATGCCACATTGAGAGTCGAAACCTCCAAAATCGATACCCTAGTCAATCTTGCGGGTGAATTGGTTATTACCCAGTCAATGTTGACCCTCATTGGTAATGAGCTGTCGGGTGAATTGGGTGAAAGGCTTAAGACGGCATTGGTCGAACTTGAGCGAAATACGCGGGAGATGCAAGAGGCTGTGATGTCGGTCCGAATGTTGCCAGTTTCCTTTGTATTCAACCGGTTTCATCGATTAGTCAGAGATTTATCAGAACAACTCGGCAAAAATGTCAATCTTGTGATCGAAGGTGGCAACACGGAAATCGACAAGGGCATGATTGAAAAGCTGGTCGATCCGCTCACACATCTAGTACGCAATAGTTTAGACCATGGTATTGAAAAACCAGAAGTCAGGCGTGCGTTGGGTAAAGCTGAAACGGCCCAATTATCGCTTAAAGCAAGTCAGCGGGGGGGCAGTATTGTCATTGCAGTACATGATGATGGTGCTGGTTTACATCGCGAGAGGATCTTACAAAAAGCCCGAGAAAATAATATGCCAGTTGCGGATAACATGCCGGATAAACTGATTTGGCAACTGATTTTTACCGCCGGATTTTCGACAGCCAAGGAAATTACTGATGTTTCTGGCCGTGGTGTCGGGATGGATGTTGTTCGTCGAAATATTGAAGCACTAGGCGGACGAATCGATATCGATTCCGTGGCGGGTCATGGGGCTACCTTTGAAATTCAATTGCCACTGACCTTAGCCATTGTTGATGGGATGAGTGTGAGTGTGGGTAATCAAATCTATATTTTACCGCTTGTCCATATTATCGAATCAATACAACCCCATAATGAGCAGCTAACGTCCTTCGCTCACGAGCGTTTAATCCGAGTCAGGGAAGAATATTTACCCCTATTAAACCTGCATCAATTGATGGAAATCGATCCGTTTGCCAAGCGTCCCGAAGAGGGCATTGTGGTGCTCCTTGAAAGCAACAATAAACGTTTTGGATTGTTTGTTGATGCATTGGTTGGTCAGCAGCAGGTTGTGATTAAAAGTCTTGAAAAACATTATCGTCGGATCCCAGGCGTGTCTGGAGCCACCATTATGGGAGATGGTAGTGTCGCTTTAATTCTCGATGTGGAATCACTGGCCCAGCATATTAAGCATTAACTGAGGACATGCTAATGGAAAGTCGCACATTGCTCGGCCCTAAACCGGAATTTAGTGCCCATGATGAAGTAGAGTTTTTAAGTTTTGTGCTGGGTGAAGAACACTATGCATTGGACATTATGTCGGTAAAAGAAATAAGAGGTTACGAGCCTGTCACAAAAATTGCCAATGCGCCCAGTTTTATTAAAGGAGTGCTTAACCTGCGTGGTGATATCGTACCGATTGTCGATTTACGAATGAAATTTAATGTCGGAACAGCTACTTATGATGAGTTCACGATAGTGATTATGCTCAATGTTTGTGACCGAATTGTCGGCATCGTGGTCGATGCTGTTTCAGATGTCATTAAACTGGCGAGTGAAGCCATTTTACCCGCCCCGCAATTTGGCGCTGCCTTTGATAGTCGCTATCTCAAAGGTCTCGCAACCGTTGAAGAAAAAATGATTATTTTGGTCAACATTCAAGCTCTTATCAGCAGTGATGAGTTGGGGCTAATGGATACAAACAGTCTTTCTGAGCAGGAGTAAACACTATGGGTATCTTAGATATTTTCGGTAATACCGAAGAGCGCCAACGTCGAGATGAAGAGCGCCAACGTTATTTCCAATTGCTCGATAACAGTGGTAATAATTTCATGATTGCCGATAGTGAGCGCAATATCATTTACGCCAATAAAGCTGTACTGAATATGCTGTCAGAGGCTGAGGCTGATATCCGTAAACAGTTACCCCAGTTTTCCGTTGCCAAGATCGTTGGCAGTAATATCGATATCTTCCATGTTAATCCCGCTCATCAGCGCAATATGCTAGAAAGATTAACACAACCACATACGGCACAAATCAGCATTGGTAAGCGTACCTTTAAATTGATACTGACACCTATTATTTCCCGTGATAATAAGCATTTAGGGACTGGTGTTGAGTGGATTGACCGCACTGAAAGTATTGAAGCTGAACGGGCAACCCAACGCATATTAGAAGCGCTCAATAACACAAGCACCAATGTGATGATCGCCGATGCCAATCGAACCATTATTTATATGAACCGTTCAGTTGAAGCCATGTTACGCCGCTCTGAAAGTGAAATTCGCCAGGTTTTACCCCATTTCGCCGTGGATAAGATCATCGGTAGTTCTATGGATATCTTCCACCGTAATCCGGCGCATCAAGCGAGTCTGCTTGACAAGCTCGATCGTAAATATGAGTCGCAGATCAAAGTGGCGAGTTGTCATTTCCGTCTAACGGCAAGCCCTATTATTGCAAAGTCAGGTGAACGGTTAGGCACAGTTGTTGAGTGGCTCGACCGTACTGAAGAAGTACTAGTTGAACAAGAAATTGCTCGGATCGTTGGGGCAGCCGCTGCGGGAGACTTTACCCAACGTGTTGATAGTCAAAGTAAGCAGGGTTTTTTCTTAATGTTAGCGAATAGCCTCAATGCTTTGATTGAAACCTCTGATAGAGGATTACAAGATGTTGCTCGTGTGCTAATGGCCATGGCTGAAGGGGATTTGACCACGAGGATTTATAACGAGTATGAAGGCACCTTTAATGATTTAAAAAACTATTCAAACCAAACCGCTGAAAAGCTCTCTTACATGATAAGAGATATTCAAAAAGCAGCTGATACCATCAATACCGCATCTACTGAAATCGCTCAAGGCAATGCCGATCTGTCCAGTCGAACAGAGGAGCAAGCCTCGAGTCTCGAAGAAACTTCCGCCAGCATGGAAGAGTTAACGGGAACTGTAAAATTAAATGCTGATAATGCCAGCCAAGCCAATGCGTTAGCTTCAAAAGCTGCCGATGTGGCTGAAGATGGGGGAGAGCTTATCCAGCAAGTCGTGCAAACCATGGCGTCAATCAACGAATCCGCGCGCAAAATTGCCGATATTATTGGTGTGATCGATGGTATTGCCTTTCAAACCAATATATTGGCGCTCAATGCTGCGGTCGAGGCAGCCAGAGCCGGTGAGCAGGGGCGGGGGTTTGCGGTCGTGGCCTCAGAAGTGCGAAGCTTGGCTCAACGTTCTGCAAATGCAGCGAAAGACATTAAGGCATTAATCTCTGACTCGGTCAGTAAAATTGAGAGCGGCAATAGCCTCGTCGGAAAATCCGGCGATACCATGAAGGAAATTGTCATTGCAATCAAACGAGTGAACGACATTATGGCGGAAATAGCCTCCGCCTCTAATGAGCAAGCGATTGGTATCGATGAAATAGGCAAAGCCGTTGTGCAAATGGATGAAATGACGCAGCAAAATGCGGCGTTAGTCGAAGAAGCCGCTGCGGCAGCTGAAAGTATGCAATCTCAGGCGCAGCAACTTGCTGATAGTGTGGCAAATTTCAAAGTCGATGAGGAAACAAGCGCAATTGGCCGCACCTCTGAGCTTAAAAAAATAGCGACTAAAACCCCCTCATTAGCACGAGTGTCCACGAAACCTAAAGCAATGACGCCTAAGCCTAGGTTAAATAAAGTCGATCAAGATGAATGGGAAGACTTTTGATTGAGTGATCTCAGACCGCTAGGTAAGGAATATGTGTTTACATTGGCTCACTTCAAGGCGGTGAAGACCCTGCTGTATCAGTTCGCTGGTATAAAATTAGCCGACAGTAAAGACGCTATGGTGTATAGCCGATTAGTGAGGCGAATTAGGGCACTCAAATTATCGGGATTTACGGCTTATTTAGAGTATTTACAAGCGAATGAATGCGAACACCAGGAATTTATTAATGCACTCACGACTAATCAAACCGCGTTCTTTCGTGAGCCGCATCATTTTGAGGTGTTAAAACGCTATTTACAGACTCATCCACACACAAAACGGATCTGGTGTGCTGCAAGTAGCACGGGTGAAGAACCTTATTCAATAGCTATGGTTGTCGCTGAGCATTTTGGTCGATTTAATACACCGATTGAGATAATAGCGTCAGATATTGACAGTGCCGTCTTAAAAAAAGCGCAGACGGGGATTTATCCGATAGAGCGTATTGAGACGGTGAGCGATGAGCGTAAAACGTTATTTTTTCAGCGGGGTAAAGGGGCGAAACTCGGTCAAGTCCGTGTGATCCCGGAATTAAAGCAAATGTTGCAGTTTACTCGAATCAACTTAGTCGATTCTTTTTGGTCGATTAAAACCCCCGTAGATATTATTTTTTGCCGAAATGTAATGATTTATTTCGATAAAGCAACTCAAGAAGCCATTTTAAAACATATGGTGCTGTCACTAACGGAAGAGGGGTTATATATCGCGGGACATTCTGAAAATTTCAATATGTTTCCACAAATCCTCACCCCTGTAGGACAAACTACTTATCAGGCCTTAAAGGGAAAAACGAGTGCTAAGACCGAATATTGAATATCCTGCCCTAGGGCCAAATCGGTATTTTGATCACTTGTTTGATTGTGAAGCCGTGAAAATTATGCCGGGTGAATATTATGCCACTCGGGAGGGTAACTTAATTGTGACTGTATTAGGGTCGTGTATTGCCGTTTGCTTATATGACCTCGAACGGAAAATTGGTGGCATGAATCACTTTTTATTGCCCAGTTGTGATAATCATGGAAATGGTATTTTAGCTGAATCAGCGCGTTATGGTGTCTATGCGATGGAGTTGCTGATCAATGATTTATTGAAATTAGGTGCAAGACGGCAGTTCATTGAAGCGAAGGTGTTTGGTGGTGGCAACATGCTATCAGGATTAACATTACACAATATTGGTGAGCGTAATGCTGAATTTGTGTTGGATTACTTGCAGATAGAGCAAATACCCGTCATCGCTGCGGACTTACTCGATATTTACCCGCGTAAAGTGTACTTCTTCCCGGAAACAGGATTAGTTAAAGTTAGAAAAATCAAGACGATGCATAATAGCACTATTATGGATAGGGAAAGTGAATACCGCTTACGGATTAAAAATCTTCCGAGTGGTGGGGATGTGGAACTCTTTGGTGAATAGCAGATGGCAATAAAGGTATTAGTGGTAGACGATTCAGCCTTAATCCGCAGTCTGTTGGGCAGGATGGTCGAGTCCGATCCTGAGTTGTGTCTCGTTGGCATGGCAGTCGATGCCTATATGGCCAAGGATATGGTGAATCAATTTCGGCCAGATGTGATTACCTTAGATATTGAAATGCCAAAGGTTGATGGACTCACTTTTTTAGATCGATTAATGAAGGCAAGACCAACAGCTGTCGTGATGATTTCTGCCTTAACCGAAGAGGGCGCAGATGCGACATTCAATGCACTAGCTCTGGGAGCTGTGGATTTTATTCCTAAGCCTAAGCTGGATTCACCTCAGGGATTTAATGAATATCAGGATTTAATCCTCGAAAAAATTAAATCTGCGGCAAAGGCAAAGTTGCAAAGCCTGCCTGCGCCGACCATAACGGTGAAACCCAGTTTAAAACCAGCCTTAAATCAACGTACTGTTAATACCCAGTTAGTGGCTATTGGAGCTTCCACTGGCGGGACTGAGGCTATTTTGCATCTTTTACAACAATTTCCTGCGGTTATGCCGCCAATTGTGATTACGCAACATATGCCTGCTGGATTTACCCGTACCTTTGCAGAACGACTAAACAAACTCACTCGCCTTAATGTAAAGCAAGCTGAGGAAGGGGAGCGGTTATTACCTTGTTATGCCTACATTGCACCAGGGGATCAGCACTTAGAAATCATCAAAGTTGGTGGGAGTTTTAAAGCAAAGCTTAGCCAAGGTGACAAAGTTAGTGGGCATAGACCATCGGTGGACGTGTTATTCCATTCAGTGGCTCAATATGCAGGCGCGAATGCGACAGCTGTGATCCTAACTGGTATGGGTAAAGATGGGGCCGATGGGATGGAAGCGATAGATAAGCAAGGTGGCAAAACCTTTGCACAAGGAGAGCAGAGTTGTGTGGTATTTGGTATGCCTAAAGAGGCGATCAAACGCGGTGCGATTCATCATATAGTAGAATTGCCTCAATTAGGGGATAAACTGCTCCAGTATTTGGCATCATTAAAACGAGACTAGGTCATACTGATTTTTACCCTAGGCAATACATTAAACTAAGGTATTGATAATACAATTTCGTCCGCTTCGTTTGGCTTCATACAAGTTTTTATCCGCTAATAATAAACACTCTTGAAACTGATGACATTCGGTTGAAAATGCCAAACCACCACTCAATGTGACTTTAAATTCGGCGCCTTCTTCAACAAACACAATATGGCTAAAGCTTTCGCGAATGGCATTAATTTTGGCAATCGCCAGCGGTGCGGGCATGTCAGGTATGACTAGCATAAACTCCTCACCGCCATAACGCCCCATAAAATCCGCAGGGCGTAGGGACTGTTGTAACAGGTGCGAAAAAGCTAATAGAACCTTATCACCACCTGAATGGCCATAAGTATCATTCACTTGCTTAAAGTGATCTAGATCCAGCATCGCGATACATACGCAAGAGTTTGCTCGTTTGGCTAAGCTGAAACTATGACGAGCCGCAACAAGGATTTGAGTATGATTCAATAAGCCCGTTAAACTGTCACGGCTGGCAGAACTGCGTATATCATGGCCACGTTGCGCGCGGGAAATCACTTGGGTAACAAAGAGGCTGGGGGCCGTTTGTTTAGAGATAAGATCATCGGATCCCGCCTGAATAATGCTGACTTTATTTTGCATGGTGTCATCTGAGCTCAACACTAAAATAGGGCTTGAAGTATATTTATCGAGCTGACGGATCATTCTTGCCAGTTCTAAGCCATTTACCTCCGGCATATAGAGATCAAAGATAAATAAATCCGGTTCAAATTGCTCCAGGGTTGGCATGACGTGCTCGGGTTTGGTCATGCCTCTAACCATTAACCCATGGCTACGTAACAAGCTCGAAAAATAATCCACCATCGATTGCTGATCATCCACTAACAGCACTTTGAGGGGAGGCTTATCGGACATTTTGAGCCATTGATGAATTTTACGAACCAACAATGTTGTTTCGGCCGGTTTAACAAAATACTCGCTGACATTGGCACGAATCGCTAATAAACGCATATCAAAATCGCCACGAGAAGATAATACAAATACCCGAGTATTATTTTTCTCAAATTCGGTGGCGGCTTCGAATAGTGCCTCTTCGGTATAATCGGGCAAGATAAGATCTAATAAAATTAAATCGAATGGACTTGAGTATTGCACCTTGAGAAAGTCGGTAAAATTTAAGAAATGTTGCACATTAAAACCAAACTCGTGTAGTTGTTTTGTGATCATTAAGCCCACATTACTGTCATCTTCGATGATGGCAATACAGTATTCATGGCGAGACTTTGAGGGTTTATAGGGGCTTTGTTGCATTTGCGCCTCAACCACGGGTGCCGCAGGCTGACAATGCTGATTATTTTGCAGTAACTGGTGAAAAAGCGTATCTAGGCCTTTGATCACATTTAGCGTTGGTGCTGGGGTGTCGAGAAGATGTTTCAATTGAAGCTCAAGCTTATCGACTAGATCTTTGGTCTCGATTAAGCCAAAGGTTTCACAGGAACCTTTTAAATTATGCACTTCGCGATAAACGGCTGACAGCATATGTCCTTGCCAGTTTTTCCGTAGTGAGATCCATAACGTAATGATTTGTTTCTTTTTATCAGGCAAAGCATGTAAGTACTGACGTTTGAGTTGTTCTAAGGATTCTTCAAGACTCATAAAACCATCACCATGATAAGGATTTACAGAATAAACTGGTGCACCGCTGCTGCGTATGCAATACCCCTTAGAGATTTAGTATTTAGTTGTGTTTTGTTGGGTACCTAATGAGTGTAAACCAAGGGAGAAAAAATGCGGCAAAAATACAGTGTTAATAACATTTAAACCTTAAAGCTACCTATTTTTAGCTGAAGTGATACTTTGATAGCGCTTAGTGGAAATAACCTATGCAATTAGAAAATAATAAGTAAGATCAATTAATTTATAAGCGTTAGCAATGGTAACAGGAGTGATTTCAACGTGAAGGGATGCGTAAAGAATATCAGGCACAACGCCAAGTTTTGTATATTGTTGGCCGTTACGGCCAGTGTCGTTGGTATTTATCCATTCTCGCTAAAAGCATTAGAGAAACAAGATTCTGAAGCCATCTGTATCCTTATCCAAAGTGAGATGCAAGATTGGCATCCAACCACGCCGCGTTATCAGGAGCTCAAAGCAAGATTCGATGAGCGTTGTCAGCAACCCGTAGCCAATGGCATAAAATCCCTAACTAACCAGCCTAAAACGCAATTCACTGCTCGCCATGATACGCCGGAGCAGAAATCCAATGTGATCCCTACCGAGATAACACCTAAACATACGCCCACTCCAAGCGCGATCTCACCTATTTCCTCAATACTCGAGGCGCTATCTATTCTTGTGAGTATCCCAGTCTTTATGATTGTGTTGACTGTAGCCATATGGCTATTTCGTCCATTGCTAAGACGATACCGAGCCGAAAGGTTAGGCCAACAGGGTGAAAAGCGAGTCGCTAACTTACTCAAGCAAGGACTAAAAGATGAGGACTACCGACTTTATCGTAATCTAATTTTACCCATGGATGAGTTGAGTGAAGGCACGCCCTCTTTGACAGAGGTTGATTTAGTCTTATTGACTCATTTTGGTGTTTTTGTTCTTGAAGTTAAAAATTACTCTGGCTGGATATTTGGGGGAGAGAAGCAAGCGCAGTGGACGCAGAAAATTTTTACTAAACAAACTCGCTTTAAAAATCCGCTCCATCAAAATTATAAACATTGTTTAGCGGTTGCCCATTGCTTAGGGTTAGTCGAGGGGCTCCATTCTGTAGTCGTTTTTAGTGATGAGGTGAGCTTTAAAACCCCATTGCCTAAAAATGTGGTAAATGAGTCGGGACTTTTGAGTTTTATCGCTCAATATAAAGTACAAACGAGTGAAACTTCTCAAAACACACATCTAGAATTTTCTCGCGCTGCAGAACGGCTCGATATCGCCAAGCAGCAGTCGAACTCTGATGCTAAGTCATTGCACTTAAATCAGTTTAAGCATCGTCGTGTTGAACCAACCATCTCAAGTTGATATTAGAGTTAGTATTCTCGCTAAGGTGATAATGAATGGATTATTGCGCTATCTTTAAGAACACCATTAACCCATAAACAATTGGAAGGATAGGGATATGTCGGATAACACAGGTACAGTGAGATTACATCGGGTGTTGCGTGCACCAGCGGCGTTAGTCTACAAAGCATTTACCGATAAAGCGGCGTTAGAACGTTGGTTACCACCTTATGGCTTTGTCGGGACAATTCATGAGTTTGAGTTGGCTGTCGGTGCAGGGTATTCCATGAGTTTTACCCAATTTGCGACCGGGTACAGTCATTCTTTTAAGGTGACTTATACCGAGCTAATCCCTAATAAACTTATCCGCCATAGTGACCAATTTGATGATACTAATCTACCCGGGGTGATGCAGGTGACAATTGAACTTGCCGAGGTAGCCTGTGGTACCCGCTTGCAGATAGTACAGGAGGGCATTCCTGCGATTATTCCTGAGGAGATGTGTTACTTAGGCTGGCAAGAATCACTACTGCAACTTGCGGCTTTGGTGGAAGCTAAGACGGAATGAGGTCGTCAGTCACTGGGTGATATAAAAAGGGTGATATAAAAAAGACGCTTATCTCGAGTAGAGTGAAGCGTCTTTTTTATTGGGTAATTTTATTGGCAATGGATAAAGCCTTTTAAAAAGGCTTATTACCTAGTACCCGCAGGGCTACGCACTGGCAAGGTTTGCCAGATACTCATCAAACGTCCCTTGAAAGTTAACCAATTTTCTATCACGAATATCAATAATGCGAGTCGCTAACGAAGAAACAAATTCGCGGTCATGACTGACAAAAATCAGCGTGCCTTCAAAATCTTTGAGGGCATTATTGAGCGCTTCAATTGCTTCCATATCCATATGGTTAGTCGGTTCGTCCATAATGATGACGTTGATATCTTGCATCATTAACTTACCGAAAATTAAACGGTTTTTCTCTCCGCCGGAGCAGTTTTTAGCCTTTTTATTGGCATCATCTTCGGTAAACAGCAAACGACCTAACATGGCGCGTACCATCAAATCGTTATGTTTGGGTTGGCGCCATTGGTCCATCCATTCAATAATAGTCAAGTCATTATCGAAATCGCTGGTACTATCCTGTGGGCAATAGCCGATAGCGGCATTTTCGGACCACTTAATCGTGCCTTCATTATGGATTAATTCATTGACTAAACAGCGTAATAGGGTGGTTTTACCCACACCGTTCTCGCCAATAATTGCCAGTTTTGCGCCAGCTTCGAGAATTAAATCACCGCCTTCGAATAAGTTTTCGCCATCAAAACC
Organism: Shewanella sp. POL2; assembly: GCF_000282755.1. NCBI lineage: Bacteria > Pseudomonadati > Pseudomonadota > Gammaproteobacteria > Alteromonadales > Shewanellaceae > Shewanella > Shewanella sp. POL2. The sequence goes on along the minus strand of NZ_AKZL01000048.1, from coordinate 12,857 downwards.
ATGGCCAAGATTTTCCAGCACTAAGGCTTGACGATGCATTTTCTTGCCAGCAGCGAAACGAATCGATGGGGTAATTCGGCTGGAGGATTTCACTTCATCCAGTTTAATTTTGTCCATGCGTTTGGCGCGCGAGCTGGCTTGTTTTGCCTTAGAAGCGTTGGCACCAAAGCGGTTAACAAAGTCCTGTAATTCTTCAATCTCGGCGCTCTTTTTGGCGTTGCCAGCTAAGAGTTGTTCACGCAACAATGCCGATTGCGCTAAAAAGTAGTCATAGTTGCCGGGATAAATACGCAGTTCGCCGTAATCGATATCCGCCATATGGGTACACACAGCATTTAAAAAAGTGTCGATCGTGGGAGATGATGATCATGGTACATTTGCGTTTATTCAGCTCAGTTTCAAGCCAACTAATGGTATGAATATCTAAGTTGTTGGTCGGTTCGTCGAGTAGCAAGATATCAGGGTTAGCAAACAGCGCTTGGGCTAATAACACCCGCAGTTTCCAACCAGGCGCAACCTGAGACATAGGACCGTAGTGGAAAGACTCTTCGATACCGGCTTCAATGAGGATTTCGCCCGCGCGGCTCTCGGCGCTGTAACCGTCCATCTCGGCAAACTCACTCTCCAAGTCGCCCACGCGCATGCCATCTTCTTCGCTCATATCTGGCTTGGCGTAAATGGCGTCACGCTCTTGTTTGATTTTCCACAGTTGGGTATCACCCATGATCACCGCATCGATAACCGTGTATTGCTCAAAGGCGAATTGATCTTGGCTTAGGGTGCCGACTTTTAGGCCTGGGGTGATGGACACGTTGCCTGATGTCGGGGCGAGGGCGCCACTTAAGATCTTCATAAAAGTCGATTTGCCGCAGCCGTTAGCGCCAATCAAACCATAACGGTTGCCGTTGCCAAATTTTGCCGAGATATTTTCAAATAATGGCTCAGGGCCGAATTGCATGGTGATATTTGCGGTAGAGATCAAGGGGATGTCCTAGGAGTTACGTCTTAATAAAAGGCTTAAACCGGCTGCGTTGCTGACAAACGCCGTTGCAACAATCATGCTTATGTCAGCAAAGTCTTGGCCAAGATAATTTGGCCGCGCAGTATAGCGATTTCACGCACAATATGCGAGTTACAAACAAATCCTTAAAGATAATAAACTTTGCCGTTGAAGCCCGTTTAATAAGCACGCTGTGTCTCTTGGCTCCGCGCGGGAAGAGCATCTACGGAAGCGCCTTAATCCTTGAGTGGTGCCTGTGATTAGCACTACCCATCTAAACCTTGGAGTGGTTAATTACTGCTTATTTCCACTATGGGTTCGCCTCGTTTACCCCCTAACGCGGGGTTTTGCTCACCAATCGCACAGGTTATTTTGAATTAATATTCATTAATGCGCATATAATTTAGCTAAATTCCCGAGATTAGTCTTTATTTATGCAAATTTCAGAATAAAAACTGCTTAGGGTTTCAATGCCTTCCTCACTGTTATGTCCCCTTAATTCGATAATTAGTCTCGTTAGTTGGCATGAGTTGCCGCCGTTGTCTGCTTATCGAAATACTGGTGTTAGCGATTGCGCCTTTATTTTCTTTGAGGCCGATATTTAACTGAATGGTAATAAAACATTGCAATTCTATGTTTGATTTCTGTATCTATTTGTATCGTCAGTAATATAGCTTGTTCGAATAGATATTACCGCATGGATCACTAGACACTTTTTCCCATGACACACTGTAATAGTGCCATGGTCTTATTTAAAAGATGACACTTATACTGCTATTACCGTAGCAAAAATATGGTTATATGGCTAAATCTATAAAGGTATAAGTGATGCAAGAAGAGAAAATCACTGGTCTCTATTTTGTGGAAGAACAGCAACGTATCTGGATTATCTATACCCTAAGGTATCCAGAACCAATAGATGATGTTGACCTTGAGACATATATGGAGCTGCTTGAGAAAATAAAAAAGACTGATGGAACACGCTATGATTTGTACACCTATCTCCTATCAAAGCAAAACAAGTGCACAGACATTCTCCAATTTCTTAAAACACACACGCACTGAAAATCAACTTTCACAGGAGGATTTATGTTGTTTACTCAGGGAAAAAAGTTGTTTATTTGATGCTTTAGATGCGATTACGATTAGCCGTTGGGAGCGAGGAGTCAATATCCCATCACTAGCAAAACAGGCAGAAATTGTAGAAATTTTTGGTTCAGAATTATTTGATATTTATCGGCAGGATAAAAGTTTTGTTAGTGAAGGACTCGCCTCGATTAATTTATTTGATTCGAGTGTCGAACGTAGCGAACATCCTTATTATCGTAATAAACCTTATCGTGTCGAATTTATTGATAACCATCATGATAACTTTTTGACCTTACTACAGTTGAGCCTAGTGTATGAGAGTAACCCCCGGCTTTGTTTGAATAATTGTCAATTATCGCAACCCTTTTTTTTGGGATTATCGCTCGTTGTTGCATTTAGTTTTGGTGAGCAGATTGTTGGGCATTGTTTATTTTGCCGTACGCACGCTAAGGTTGCGCTCGAGTTTATGAATGATGAAGTGGATTTGTTTGAGGTCATTAGCCATAACAGTGAGTCTAGCCCTGATACCTTAATGGTGTTTTCTTCTTTTGGTGTCACACCTCATATTGAAAACTATATGATGTCTGTCTACCTGAATGAAATGGCTTTATGTCGTTCGATAAAGTACTTAAGTTTCAGCATCTGTGATGAATCCTTAAAAAGGAAGCTTTCCCAATTCAAGTTACCTATTTTTAAAATTAGAACCTTAGAAAACAATCATAGAACTATAAAGAATTATTCCTTTTTCGCCAGTAGAACCGAAGTAATGGCTAATCGAAATTTGCTGAAATTATCGGTTATTCCTTCGGCTAAGTCTCAGACAATCGATCCTATTTTCTTTATGCAGCTAGAGACCAATATATGAATATACTCATTATTGATGATCAAAAATTTATCCGAGAAACGCTCAAAGCGGATATCAATAAATGTTTAGCCGAAAATGAAATTAATATTTATGAAGCCAGTAATGGCAATCAAGGGATTAATTTAATTATGGGGTTAAATGTATCACTCGATCTCATCATTATCGATTTGAAGATGGATCAGGGCGATGGTATTGCTGTCATCAATATGTTAGCGACAGAGCCTCTGTGGATGTCGATTCCGATTGCCGTGATCAGTTCTTCCGATAAACGAACTCTTGAATTGGTAGACTGTATTATTCATACACTCAGGTTAAACCTATTGGGTGTGTTTGCAAAGCCTGTCAATGCCAGTGATATATTAATGCCATTGCTTACGACCGACACCGAAGATGTGCCTGAGTCAACTACGCATCGTCATCGAGGTCACCGACATGCAAATATCAACGTTCAACAGTTACTTAAGGATGAACAGTTGATCCTCTGTTACCAGCCAAAGATTAATTTAAAAACCCAAGAAATTACTGGTTTTGAGGTGTTGTCTCGTTTATGTGATCGCCACCATGGTTATATTTATCCCGATGTATTTTTGCCTTTAATCAATCAACAGGGATTAAACAGTATTTTTTCGCGGATGGTGATTTCTCAGGCGTTGCAGTGTTGGCTACGCCAGCCTCTACTCACCCCATTTTCATTATCAATCAATATTACGGCAGATGATCTCACCTGTGAGGAGTTAATTGAATACATTATCGAGTCTAGTCGTGCTCATACGGGGATTCACTTAATTTTAGAGTTAACTGAATCACAGGAAATCATTAATCAAGATCGAGTTCTTAATTCGATTGCCCGGCTCATTATTAATAATATTGATATTTCACTGGATGATTTTGGTAAAAGCTATTCGACCTATGATCGTCTTGATGCTATTCCTTTTAAAGAAATAAAAATTGATAAAAGTTTTGTCTCCGATATGGATATCAATCATCAACATTATTTAATTGTTGAGTCGACCATTGCCCTAGCGCAAAAGATGCACGTAAAAGTGGTTGCCGAAGGCGTAGAAACTGCCGCTATTGCCGCTATTTTGACAGCCTTAGGTTGTGATGTGGCACAGGGATATTTGTATAGTCCACCCATTGAAGGTCGTTACCTTATTAACTGGATAGGCCATTATCAAAGTGAGTGTTTAATACATGAATAATCATGGGCTTGAACACCAAGTGAAGCAAGCGCTGTCTGTTTTTTTGGCGCAATATCAACAGCCGCAGCAACAAGTGTTAAGGCGAGCTTTACTCATAGAGCTTGAACGCATGAGTCTGCAACTTATGTCACTCAACGCTGAAGAATGTTTTTCTGACCTTAGGCATGAGTTTTTGGGGATGACGAGTTATCTCGCCTTGGATGAGACGTTGTGTGTTTCAAATTTGGCTTCGGTATCGGCTTTTAACACCCAGATCCAATTTTTGTTAAATGCCGTAAAGGAGCAAGATCATGGGGAGTAAATATACTTCAAGCATGTACTTGCTTACCGGGTTATTTATTACGCTGATTATTATTTGCTTAACGCTTGCCCATTCAATTAATGAATTTAAAGCGGTTTACCAAAAAAAAGCTCAGGCTGTATTTTCATCATCCCAAGATATGTTTTTACAACACCGTATTATGTTAGACGCATTGCGATCGTTTTTTAATGCTTCCGCTGCGGTGACCACAAAAGAATTTGAAGTATTTGCTAAGGATTTGTTGAAGATCAAATCTGCCGTTGCCTTCACATTAACCCCTGAACTCGAACTGGCGTATATTTCTGATCCATCCATCTTACCAGAACTTAAACCATTAACATTAAGTATGATGGACAACGGGAGTTTACACGCCAGGCTAATCAATTATACCCTTTTGACCGTTAAGATTGATGAACCTCAGATGCCTTATTTGATTTATGCCATTTCCCAAAAAAGGATTTTGACGCGTATCGATCAAGAGCAAGATGTATGCATTACGTATCAGTTCGAGCATTCAATTTTACGAAGCGCTTACTGTGATATCCCTGCTGCAACGGGGATTTGGCGCTTATTTGCCTATTCAGATCGTCAGTTTATTACATTGAACGAATATCAGACCCGTTTCAATTTACAGGTTTATTATCAGGTACCTCGAGCGGAAGTGATTGAGCTTTTCGTTATAATCCTATCGATTGCGCTTCTTGGGCTAGCATTTTCGCTACTATGGTTTTTTAAAGCGAAACATCAACAGCTTATTGAACGCATCGAATGTGAAAATCGTTCGAAATTAGCGGTAATGGCCAGTATTAATCATGAGATCCGTACGCCAATAAATGCGTTGCTTGGTTATAGCCGGATGCTCAAGAAAGCTCTTTCAATACCATCCGAGCGAGCGCAGCAGGGCACATCAAAACAGGAGCTAAGCCATATTGTCGATAAAATGATCTGGTCAGCAAATTTGCTTTATTCGGTTGCTGAAAACACATTAAATTACAGTAAGGCTGAAGTTGGAAAACTCACATTAGATCAGCATGCGATTAACCTCAGAGAATATGTTGGTCGCATTCAGGAATACTATCAAGCTTTCAATACTACTTCGGGTAAAACCCTCACGGTGTCGGTGAGTGATACGTTACCTGACTTGCTTAAGCTTGATGGCACTAAGCTATTCCAACTTGTCACCAATATTATTAATAATGCTTTTAAATACAGTACTGGTGAGCAGGTACACTGTTATATGGATTTACATCCTTCATTTAATCAAGCTTCAGCTTCACCTATGTTGAGGGTGTTGATCCGTGATTTTGGTGAAGGTATGCCTCTGCAGGCAAAGCGGGCTTTAGATAGTCCCTTTATTTATCAATCACTGTCTAGCTCCTATGGTATTTCGGGAGTAGGGCTTGGGCTTTATACCTGTAAGCGATTATTGGAGCAGATTGGCGGTAAATTACGGATACGCAGTCAGCAAGGACGAGGAACCACGGTATTAATGCACTTTCCGTGTCAGTTTTATCACCAGAAGCAGGAGCCAATACACCGTTATACCCAGCAACCATTACTATTAGTGGACGATAATCTGTTTAATCTTGAGATTTGCCGTGGAGCGCTCGAGTCCCATTTTGCCCAAATCCACTGTACAGATCAGGCTGAATCGGCGTTAAGGCTATTTAAAACGCTGCGGCCACCATTGGTGATTGTCGATTATCGGTTAAAGGAGACTGACGGATTAGTGTTAATCCAACAAATGCGCCAGCTTATCATTGAGATGGATGATAGTACTTGGGGATGCCAGTATTTTCTGCTCTCAGCCAATGATAGTGATGAGATCCCAGCACTTAGGCGATTCCCCGATGTGGTCTTTATCCAAAAGCCCTTTAGTTTAGAAGTGTTTTTGAGCAAATTAGCGGCAATTACGCCAGTATAGGATGGTTACTGGAACACTATAAATGCATTCGGCTTTCACATAGAATGGCCTTTATACATACTTAACCGACGATTCTAACGGATTGTGCTAATCCATCAGCAATACCACCGTCATGGCCCCGATTATCGCTTTGGGGAGCAAATGACTTTTCTCGACGTGAAACAAACCTTTGGCTTTAGTCATGTGCGCGTAGGGCGTTGGGTTACGCGGGAAGAATCCTTAATTGCCGCTAATTTAGTGTTTGATTCGCTGGCAGACCTTGCCTTTATCCTGCATTTACCGCCCTTAACCTTAGGGCTAAGGCAAACCTTAAGTCTTGCCTTTGGTCATGGCGGGCAAAAGGGGGTGCAGGCCCATTATGCTCCCGCGGCTAGAGAGCTGGCATTGGCAAAAAATGCCGGCGCTGGCGCCTTGGCCCATGAGTTTTGGCATGCGTTTGACCATTATGTGGCGCCGAAGGCGTTTTCGCGAACCACGGGACGTTTTAAGTGCGCCAGTGATCTCTGGCTTGCTGATCTGCCGCTCATTGATCATCCGTTAAATCAACGTTTAGCCGAAATTTTTCGAGTGACATTACTCTCTGAGGACAATCTAGCGCCGAGCGATTATGTACGCCGTGCAATAGCATTAGATAAGCGTTATGGTGCGCAGTATTTTGCTAAACCCACCGAAATGATGGCTCGGGCCTTTGAAGCGTGTATCGAATCCTATCAAGGGATCCAAAATCCGTATTTGGTGTCTGGCACACGTTACTCTGCGCTGGCAAAGGAAGGAGCTTATCCCGATGAATCACATAGACAACGTATCTTTAATGCCTTGATAGCCTACTTTGAGCCATTAGGCATAGCGTTAGGGAAAGTTGGATAAGCGATCAGTGTTAATCGGCGAGTTGCTGCTGGCAGTAGGCAAGTTGGTGGCGAATGGCATCGAGCCATTGTGAGGCGCGGTAATCCATTAAATACCAAGGGCTGAGCTGTGTTTCGGGCTGATGATTAAAAAACAGCGACTCACATGCGATGAGTTTAGCTTTATCCGCACACTGCAACCAAATAGCGCTTGGCGTATGTGCTAACTCGGCTAAATGCTGCCGTACTCCTTGCTTGGTATCCTCATTTACACACTCAATGAGGCGATATTGTCTCAATAAATCCAGTTTGATAAAGGGATCTTCACTTTCACTGATAAAGTTTATTTGGTGTGTTGCCTCAGTTGTTTGCTCCCAAGGTTTCAGCGTAAATTCAGTCCAGTCTAAGCGCTCACAGAGTAGGGCTTTAGCGATCCTTCTTTCCCCTAACCAGTTATGAACCATGCAGGGGAGATGGACCGTCTCGGGCAGTTCAACACTGCGCCGTAAGCTGGGCAGTAGCGACATGCGCTGAACTTGTAGTTGTTGTGCCAAGGTCATCATAAGAACGATCGCCGTTAAGCCCGATGATGGCCAGCAACCGAGAGTTGCAGTGAGATCGGTGGCGACTTGGGTTAATGCTTTCGCCAGTTGCACACCTTGGTGATGACCTTGTACTTCAAAAGCATATTGCGATTCGGCAAAGCCACCATTGGCAATCGTAACCACATGACCATGGGGCGTGAAATGCTGCGGACATTGCGTACCATTAAAAATAAAGGTGAGACCTTTCGCGGCAGGTTGCCATTCCCCTGACGCATTGCCAATGATGGTGGCTTGCTCAAGCTTGAGTTGCTCGGCAAGTGCTTTGAGGGAAATCCTAGGTTGCGGCTTAGCCAATTGACGGTGCATATGCGTATGTGGCTGAGGCGCATCGGCTAAGGGGTGTGAATAGGGCATACTCGCAAGGACTCTCTAAAGCAAAGAGGGCTAGTGTACTGGATCTTCTGTGCTGACTAAAGAATTATTGCCTACAAGCTATCGGTAAAATAATTAATAAAATTTTATAATAACAGTACGTTACACTGTTTTGTTTATCAGTATTACTTACTCACTAATCATCATAAACACAGGTATCTCAGCAAGAAACCTATACCAATTGATCCAGAGTTTCATCTAGACGCGCCTTCGACAGGCTAAGGAATATATGTCGATTTGAATCGGTGGTAATCAGCAGCATGCTATAAACATTTTCATTTAAACCTATCTCGCTTCATCCATCCTGAGCGCTGCTTGAGTTGAATATCCAGAGGCTGGTCGTCCTTAAATGTGTGACTGATCTTGTAAATATAGTAGATTACCCATATACCGTATTGATAATAATTCGTATTAACTTTACACTAACAGGATTTTAAAAGAGGTAGGAACAACTCCCCATGGCGAAAATAAGTAATCGCTTCTGGTTTATGTTACACGGCTGGGTATCATTGCCCATCTGGATTTTATTCAGTTTCATCTGCTTAACGGGCACGGTTGCAGTACTTAGTCATGAACTGACTTGGCTGACTAACCCTGCAGCCCGTGCGACCAATCCGAATGAGCTACCCGCTAAACCCGTTGATGAATTAATGCTGGTGGTGGAAAAGGCCTATCCGAATGCGCAAGTCATGGGAGCGATGACCTTTGAGCCTTATATAGTCAATGCCATTACTTTTACCGATGCCGATAAGCCTTATGCTATCGCCTATGTGAATCAATATACGGGTGAGATCCAGCAGATCAACGAAGGCATCACTTTTATCGGCTTTATGCGTTCATTACATGGTTGGCTGTTGTTTCCGTGGCAGGGCGGTTATAGCTTGGGGTATTACCTAGTGTGCTCTATGGCGCTCTTGATGCTTGCCTCATTAGTGACAGGGCTCATTGTTTACAAACGCTTTTGGCGCAGCTTTTTTGCGCCTAAATTACGTCTAACGCAAGGAAAGAAGACCTTGTTGTCGGATCTGCATAAGTTATCGGGTGTTTGGTCGATTTGGTTTATCGCGATAATGAGCCTCACCGGGCTTTGGTATTTAGTCCAAGCTATCTTCTGGCATGCGGATATTGATATCGAGCCCCATGCACCATTGATTGCTGCCGAGCAAGTGCCGCTAGTAGAAGCTGGCGATCTAAAAGTGCCAAGCGCCAATGTCTCTTTTACTGAGGCCTTAAGTTTAGCCAAGCAGCGTTTCCCCGATTTTCAACCAAGCTATGTGATGCTGCCTGAACATCAACGGGATATGTACCATTTAAGCGGCAGTGGCGATCATATTTTTTACGATCAATATTCCTATAATCTCAGCATTAACCCATGGACTGGCGAAATTGCCAGTGCTACCTCGCCAGAAACCATGACAGGCATGCAAACCTTAATGCATATTGCCGATCCGCTGCATTACGGCACCTTAGGTGGCATTTGGACTAAATTGATTTGGTTCTGCTTTGGGCTGGTACTTTCTGGGATGTCGATCACTGGTTTTATGATGTGGGGATTGCGCCATGTTCGTGCCTTTAAACAGGCCGAAACTAAAGACTTAGCTGCAGATATGATAGGGGAGGCTCGCTAATGGCATCATCGGTATTTTGGTTAAAGCATAAATACAAGCTCAGTGGCTTGATTTTGATTTTACCCTTAGTGTTCCTCTATCAGTCGCTTAGCCCGAGTTTTCCACCTGCTTGGCCGAGTCAGCAACTGGGGGAGTTTAAGATTGCGCCTATGCCGTTAGATTTAAAGTCGCCCTATAAACACCACGATGATTACGTTAAAGATTTTATGTTGATCTTTGAGCAGGGAGATGTGGCCCATATTCGTCAAGCTTATGCCAATATCGGCCCAGTGGCACTGCCATTAGAAGCCCTACAAAAAGGTGAAAATGGGGTGTTACATGGCAGCAAACATGGCCAGCATGTGCATGCGATTACGGGCGCTAAGTTAGCGGCAACGGACAGCTTGTGGGTGTCGATTCAAAATTGGCAGGGCGAATGGTTGGTTAGCCAATGGCCCGTGCCCGAGGCGGTGTTAGTTCAGTAATACTGCTAGCAAATTGTTTGCAGTAAACTAGCCCTCAGGTGCAAACTGTGCCTGAGGGTTATTTTTATCGGGTAGGTTTTACTGCATAGGATGTGATATGGAATTTACTGAAACAGAACTCGCGTTAATCGCGGCCGCAACACAAAAAGTGCAAATGGCGCAGCGGGCGCGGATGGGGGTGATTATTTTGCTTATCTTAGGTACGCTTACGTTGCTGGCAGGATTTTGGAGCTATCCTTACGCGATTTATATTGCCTTTGCGCTGGTGGTCTTTGCGGTCGCATTGCCACAGTTTGGTCAAGGACCCAAATATGAAGAATTGCTAGCTCTATTGCAGCAAAAAGCCGCTCAAGTAAAATGATTAATCTGCATCAAAGTGCTAAGAGCGGTGCTAACAACAGCGCTAATAACAAAAGGGCTTTCAGCAAAATATTCTCTAGCCTAAAGCCCTTGTTACTTGTTCATTCCGTTAGTTAAAGCGCTTAACGACAGCCATATGGCGCCCTTATTCTTCGGGGTAGACCTTTTCTTTAAATTCGCAAAGATCCTCAATAATACAGCTGCCACAGCGCGGTTTGCGTGCCAGACAGGTATAGCGGCCATGCAGTATAAACCAGTGGTGCACATCGACCTTAAATTCAGCGGGAACAACCTTTAACATGCGCTCCTCGACGTCGACCACGTTTTTACCTGGGGCGAATTTAGTGCGGTTTGCGAGGCGAAAGATATGGGTGTCGACGGCGATGGTTGGCCAGCCAAAGGCGGTGTTTAACACCACATTGGCGGTTTTACGGCCGACACCGGGAAGCGACTCTAGCGCTTCTCTGTCCTCTGGGACTTCGCCATTGTATTTTTCAATCAAGATCTCACAGGTTTTAATCACATTGATAGCCTTGTTGTTATACAGGCCAATCGTCTTGATATATTCCTTTAATCCTTCCACGCCTAAGGCATAAATGCTGTGGGCGGTATTGGCCACCGGAAACAGTTTATCGGTCGCCTTATTCACGCTCACATCAGTTGCTTGTGCCGACAAGGTCACCGCCACCAGTAATTCAAAGGGACTGGAGAAATTCAGCTCAGTTTCGGGTTTGGGATTGTTTTCACGTAGGCGGGTGAGGATTTGGATGCGTTTTTGTTGATTCATAGTGATCCTTGTCAGTAGTGGGTTGAACGTTAAACCCACTACTTAAGCTGTTATCTCAATAAGGGCTTAACTCACTTTGGTGATCCGTGCCCGTGTTACGCTTGGCTGCACTGCTGCTTCGGGTTGACGCTCTTTAAGCTTTTTATCGATAACGTTTTTCAGGGCAATAAGTAGGCCCATTACAATAAAGGCGCCGGGCGGTAACATCGCCAGCAGGAAGGGGGTATCGACTTGCCATACCTGCATCGTTAAGGCTTTTGCCCATGGGCCGAGCAGTTGGTCTGCGCCATCAAACAGGGTGCCTTGGCCGAGAATTTCGCGCGTTGCGCCAAGGACCGCTAAGACTAAGGTAAAGCCAAGCCCCATCATCAGTCCATCGAAGGCGGCGCTAAAGGCATTATTACGGGAGGCAAACGCTTCGGCGCGGCCAATGATAATGCAGTTGGTCACAATCAGTGGCAAGAAGATCCCTAAGGACATATACAACCCATAGGCATAGGCATTGACTAACAGTTGCACCGCCGTCACCAGCGCCGCAATGATCATCACAAACACGGGGATACGGATTTCCTTGGGCACATAGTCGCGCACTATCGAAACCAAAACGTTTGAGCCAATCAGCACCAGCATTGTTGCGATACCTAGGCCAAGGGCGTTGGTGAGGGTGGCGGTTACGGCTAACAGTGGGCAAAGCCCCAGCAGTTGCACTAACCCTGGGTTATTTTTCCACAGTCCTTGCCAGGCAATTTCGCGATAATTAGTCATGCTTGGCCTCACAATTCAGTGGTTGGCTGAAAATCTCTGCTTGATGCTGAGTAAAGTACCATACTGCGCGTTTTACGGCTTTCACATAGGCGCGTGGGGTGATAGTCGCACCGGTGAACTGGTCGAAATCACCACCGTCTTTTTGTACGTGCCATTGTTTATCATCTTCAGATGTCAGCACTTTTCCGACAAACTTAGTGACCCAGTCGGATTTACGTAACTCGATTTTATCCCCGAGGCCCGGAGTTTCTTGGTGGGAAAGTGTGCGTACGCCTAACACTTCACCTTGAGTGTTGATACCTACGATCAGTTTAATATTACCGTTGTAACCATCGGGGGCAATGGCTTCGAGAGCGATAGCGACGGGCTTACCCGCAGCGGTGGCAATATAGGCAGGCAAGGCATCGTCAGTGCCGAGCGCCTCTTTATTTTGCAGTAATGTACACTGCGCTGTCAGCTCATTGTCATGGAGATCATCGGGGATCAGTTGATGTAAGATGCCCATTAGTTCTTTCTGCTGTTGCAGCTTTATTTCATCAAAGGTCTGTTGATTAACCACAGCCACTAAGCCGGTGCAGAGCAGGGCAAATAGAGCAAGTAGCAGACCATTTTTAATCATTGGATTATTCACTTTTATTCCTCAAGAATCC
>NZ_AKZL01000047.1:0-36704 GCF_000282755.1 Shewanella sp. POL2 | reverse complement strand
TGAGAACGATGGCAACTATCGTGATCGCTTCACTACGTCTGCATCAAGTGTGACTTATCAAGTATGTGAAACCACTGGAACCTTATGTTCTGCACCAGTAGTAGCACAATTCTAATTTAGTCCTTAAAAATGAAGGCGACCGAAAGGTCGCCTTTTTGCTTTCAACCCCTAAACTAGCTGTTTAGTCGGTAGTTACCATTTACGTTTAATGCTCAACTAATGCGTGTCATTTTTTTGGGGTTCTTCGTGTTCTACATCGGCATTTATTTGGGTTTTTCTATCCGATAATTGCTGTATAAGTTGGCTATTGATTGTGGTGAGTTTATCAAAATGATCATTAATCTTGCTCAGTTGCTTTAAATAATCGGGATCACTTTTGTCTTTATTTTGCCAATATCGCTGCCGTTCTAGTTTCTGTAATTCACTGGCCCTTAGGATTTCAAAATAGCTATTCTCTTGTTTTAGGCTATAGATTTCACCGTCGAGTAATTGCAGCAGTTTCTTTGGGGGTAAGGAGTGATTATTTAACAAAGCTTGCAATGGGTCTACTTTGGTTTCACGTTTATCCGAATCAATTTCGTTGCTAATACCCAACTGATATTCAATTTTATGCTGACTGTATTCCTGCGGACAGGCGATTTGGCTAAAGATGACTTTATCGCCTTTGCGACATTTATAGACGGTATTTGCGAGCGCCGTGAGAGGCAAAAGCATACAAATAAGAGTCACTATGAGTCTTGCCATTCGACGACAAATCCTTTGTATACGCAATGAATGAAGTTATCACAATGGGTATTAAGCTAGAGTTAAATGGAGTTGTCTCACTTATCTCCCTTTAAACTTTAGCAGTTATAAATCCATGTAGTATAAACATATGTTACTTAACGTTAACATTGGTGAGTACTATGGCGTAAGTGAAAGAATAAAACCAGTTTTTTGACACTGGAATTTATTTGACGCTTCACTGGAACGCCAGCAATACCAGCGTTCTGAGGTAATAAAAAAGGAGCCTAAGCTCCTTTTCTCAAATCTTAAATAGATGTTTAGCGATCAAAGCGCAGATTATCAATAAGACGCGCTTTACCTAAGTAAGCGGCCGCCAAAATCACCAGGGCTTGGTCCGTAGCTTCCGCATGGGCCAGCGTGGTGGCATGGCGAACTTCTAAATAATCCGGTGTAAAGCCTGCGGCGATAAGGCTCGCTTTGGCTTCTGCGGTGACTTGTTCGATACTCACGCCTTGCTTGATCCCTTGTGCCATGGCATCAATCGCTTTTTTCAGTGCGGGCGCTGCGGCTTTTTCTTCCGCCGTCAGGTAGCCATTGCGTGAACTCATGGCTAAACCCGAGGCTTCACGAATGGTATCAATGCCAATTATTTCAATCGGCAGCGACAAATCCTCAACCATAGTGCGGATCACTAACAGTTGTTGATAATCCTTGTTGCCAAAAAACGCGACATCGGGCTGCACTATGTTGAACAGTTTACAAACGATGGTCGCGACGCCACGGAAGTGGCCGGGACGACTAGCACCGCAGAGCACATCGGAGATCCCCGGTACTTCAACATAGGTTTGCTGCGCTAACCCTTTGGGGTAAATAATCGCCGGTGTTGGGGTAAACAACAGCTCGGCGCCCGCTGCGGTTAAGGCTTGGCTATCGGCCTCTAAGGTGCGCGGGTAGGCATCGAGATCTTCATTTTGCCCAAACTGCATGGGATTGACGAAGATAGACACGACTACATGATCGCATTTCTTCGCCGCTTCTTTCACTAAGGTGATGTGTCCCTGATGGAGATTGCCCATGGTCGGCACAAAGGCGACAGTCTCGCCCTTTGCACGCCATGCTCGCACTTGAGTACGAATATCATCGATATGGGCGCTAGTGATCATTAACTCTTACCTTGCTAAAACCTAAAATGAGTAGTCTGTGTGCTTAGCACTATTTAGCTTAATGAGTGCTAGCACGCTTAGTTGAACGTGTGATCTGCACTCGGGAAGGTGCCATTGGCCACTTCTTCAATATAAGCGCGAACCGCCGAGCGGATTTCGCCCGTTTGCTTGAGGTAGTTCTTTGAAAAACGTGGAATATAACCACTCGAAATACCGAGCACGTCGTGCATCACCAGAATCTGACCATCGGTGCTGGCGCCCGCGCCAATGCCAATTACAGGGATAGTTAATGCTTGAGTAATGGCGGTAGCAAGCGATGCTGGAATACATTCAACCACTAACAGCTGCGCGCCTGCCGCCTCTAAGGCTTTGGCTTCATCGAGAATGCGCTGGGCATTTTCAGCATCACGGCCCTGCACTTTAAAACCGCCAAAAACGTGTACCGATTGCGGGGTGAGGCCCAAGTGGGCGCAGACAGGAATACCGCGCTCGGTCAGTTTAGTAACCGTTTCGAGTAACCAGTGACCGCCTTCCAGCTTGACCATATTGGCACCCGCCTGCATGAGTGCGGTGGCGTTTTCCATGGCTTGTTCTGGCGTGGCGTAACTCATAAACGGCATGTCTGCGATCAGCAGTGATCGCTCGATACCGCGACGCACACAACGAGTGTGATAGGCGATTTCGGCTGTCGTGACGGGCAGCGTATCATCGTGGCCTTGCAGAACCATTCCCAAAGAATCGCCGACCAGTAGCACATCGATGCCTTCGCCGTCGAACGCGCTGGCAAAGCTGGCATCATAGGCTGTCAGAGCGGTGAATTTTCTACCTTCCTGTTTGTATTTCAACAGGGTTGAGCTAGTAACTTTAGACATATGGGTGATCTTCAAACCAAATGGAAGTGGTGTTATAAGCTAACTGGGGGCTGACTTCAATGATCATTGCCCAGTAGTTGTAACTCGGCCAAGAATTTTTCACTGATAAGGCTGTGTAGCGGCGTTTTACAGGGCAACACGAGATCGGGCGCAATGGCAGCTAAAGGAACTAGCACAAAGCTACGTTCCTTCATGCCGTAGTGCGGCACTTTGAGTCTGGGCTCATCGATAATGGTGTCGCCATACAAGAGTAAGTCTAGATCTAATGTTCTGGGCCCCCAACGCTCTTGGCGTACACGGCCTTGGGTATTTTCAATGTGTTGCAGTGCATCTAATAAGGCCAGCGGGGCCAGCTGAGTTTCAAAGCCTGCGACAGCATTGATATAGTCAGGTTGCACAACCTCACCCATTGGCGTTGAACGGTAATAGGGAGATACCCTAAGACTTTGATTTTCAGCCAAGGTGGACAAGGCCGCTACGGCATTGTCCAGCTGTGCTTGGGGATCTTCAAGATTCGCTCCAAGGGCGACAAAGACTTGAGTCATTATTCTTCGGCTTTGGCTGCACTTGGGCGGCGACGGCGACGCTGAGGTGAATTGCGATTACGGCTGCTCGAGGCTTTATTACCGCTGCGGGCAATCGCCAAACGCTCGGTTTCATCCGCTTCAACAAACTGTTGCCACCAGGCTGCACTCTTGGCCAGATTGCCCCCTTCGACTTCGCCACGCAGTAACAGTAAGTCGTATGCCGCTCTAAACTTCGGATGCTCTAACAGTTTAAAGGCGCGCGTGCCTTGGCTGCGCTCAAAGCGAAGTTGTAGTTGCCAGATATCCTTGGCTGGTGTGCTAAAGCGGCGCGGAATGCTAATGGTTTGGCATTGTTGTTCCATCACATCGCCCATTGCGGCGAAAAAGGCATCGTATAAAGTAAGGCCACTTTCAACGGCAATATCTTCGGCGCGTTGGCGCAGTGGATACCAGAGAATCGCCGCATAGAAAAACGATGGCGTGACGGGCTTATCTTCATTAACGCGATCATCCGTACTCTTCATGATGGCTTGCACCATCTTCATTGCCGGACCTTTAGGCGCTTCTTTTAATAGGGCGTCAACCTGAGGAAATAGGGGCGCAAACAGTTTATATTCCTGCATCATTTCAAAGTTTGCCATGGCTTTGCCTGCGAAGAAGAGTTTGAGCACTTCTTCATACATGCGGGCGGCAGGAATATCTTTGAGCAGTGGTGCTAACTGTTTGATTGGTTTAGCAGTTACTTCATCAATTGTCATGCTGAGCTTAGTGGCAAAACGCACGGCTCTGAGCATACGCACTGGATCTTCGCGGTAACGGGTTTCGGGATCGCCAATCAGTCTTAAGGTTCCAGCCTTAAGATCTTCCATCCCACCGCCATAACTGCGGATAGAGTAGTCGCTAATATCGTAGTAAAGGGCGTTAACGGTAAAATCGCGGCGCTCTGCGTCTTCATCGATTTCTCCATATACGTTATCCCTAAGTAAACGTCCTTCGGCATTAGCTTTAGATATTTTTTCGTTGCTTTCACCGTGGTGGCCACGGAAAGTCGCCACTTCAATCACATCGCGGCCAAACACAATATGGGCAAGGCGGAATCGACGACCAACAACACGGCAATTACGGAACAGTTTTTTGATTTCTTCCGGCGTCGCATTGGTAACCACGTCAAAGTCTTTCGGTTCAAGCCCAAGGAGCAAATCCCGTACACCCCCGCCCACTAAATAGGCTTGGAAACCAGCTTTATTCAGTCGATATAGTACCTTAAGCGCATTTTCACTGATCTGCTTGCGGGAAATGGTGTGCGCATCCCGAGGCACGATCGCCAAGCTTAAGCCGCCAGATGTGAGTTCGGGCGTTTGGGGTTCAATCTGAGCTGGAGTTGGAGCGGTCGTTTTAGGCGCGTCTTCAAATAGCTGCTTGCAGAATTGGCTAATACGGCGAAAAATGGGACACCTCGGAATGTATCTGTTATGTGATTAAAAATCTGGCGGCTATGATATACCAATTGCGTCCCGATGGGTATATCGCGATTTTTGAGCTATGCCACGACTTAGCGCTGATAACATGATGCTTTTAGGTCGAGAACTTGCCCGTCAGGCTTTAAGGGGCGATCAGGATTTCCCGCTGTTTAGGGATTGCCGACAATTGAAACTGGGCCACTGCCTGGGCCAGCATTTGCGGCGCAGTTGTGAGCTCTACCGGTGCTTGGCCCAAAAAGGCGAGGGCTGCATTGAGACTCGCTTGCGGATGCTGTTTATCGATAGCCTGCGCGTGATTTTGTTTTGACAGCTTAAAACCCGGACTTAAACTGGCGAGCGGTAAGTGCAACCACTGCGGCGCGGTTAGACCAAAGGTTTGATATAGGCTTAATTGGCGACAACTGGCTTCGATTAAATCGTAGCCCCGCACCACCTCGGTAATGCCTTGGTAGGCGTCATCCAGCACTACGGCGAGTTGATAGGCATAAAGTCCATCACTACGTTTGATAATAAAATCTTCAGCAGCAAAGGCCCTATCTACAATCACTTTTCCCATCAG
This sequence comes from Shewanella sp. POL2, assembly GCF_000282755.1. Classification (NCBI taxonomy): domain Bacteria; kingdom Pseudomonadati; phylum Pseudomonadota; class Gammaproteobacteria; order Alteromonadales; family Shewanellaceae; genus Shewanella; species Shewanella sp. POL2. The sequence goes on along the minus strand of NZ_AKZL01000047.1, from coordinate 31,376 downwards.
GTTATCGGTAAACTCGGCCACTTGAGCGCGATTAACTAGCCGAATCGCACCACTGTGATGTGGCGTGGCTAACCGATGGCAGCGGCCATCATAAATTCCACCCATGGCTTGAATTTGTTTGCGACTGCACTGGCAAAAGTAGGCGTTATCCTCGGCGAGTAACTCATCAAGTTTGGCCTGATAGGCCTCGGTGCGCGCACTCTGGTACAGCACCGCATCGTCCCATTCGAAACCATAAGCCTCTAAGGTGCGTAAAATATCATCGGCGGCGCCTGCAACTTCCCTAGGTGGATCAATATCCTCAACGCGTATTAACCACTTTCCTCCCTCTGAGCGCGCCCGCAGATAACTGCCAAGGGCGGCGATTAGCGAGCCAAAATGCAATGCTCCTGAAGGCGAAGGCGCAAAACGGCCAACATAAGGATGTAAAGCGGAAGTGTTGCAAGAGTGAGTCGCCATCATAGGAATTTGCAGGAATAACCAGTCAAAGTGGCTGTATTTTAGGGGGATACTAACAAAAAAGCGAAGTGAAACGAGAGGATGTTTATGCAAGATGCACAAACAAGTAGGCGGGGAACTCCCCGCCTAGGATGGCCGATTAACCCGCCATTTGCTTCTCTTTGATCTCTGCAAGCGTTTTACAGTCGATACATTGATCGGCTGTTGGACGCGCTTCGAGACGGCGAATGCCGATTTCGATACCGCAAGAATCGCAGAAGCCAAAATCGTCTTCTTCGATTTTCTGGAGAGTTTTTTCGATCTTCTTGATCAGTTTACGTTCTCTGTCACGCGCACGTAATTCGAGACTGAACTCTTCTTCCTGCGCTGCACGGTCTACAGGATCGGGAAAGTTTGCTGCTTCATCCTGCATATGACTCAGAGTACGGTCGACCTCCTCACGCAACTGATTGCGCCAAGCTTCAAGAATGATCTTGAAGTGACCCAGTTGCTTAGCGTTCATATACTCCTCACCGGGTTTTTCCTGGTAGGGACTTACACCTGCGATAGCGAGTACGCCAAGTTTTTTGGTGCCTTCAGGCATAACGCATCTCCTGTCATCATTTGCGTTTGTAGGGCGTCCTTAAGAACGGCCGCTATCTATATCAGAATCTTTACAACGAGGCAAATTTTTCGTTTCACCTTGACAGAATTTTTTGACTGCCTTCGCTAATTGAAATGAAAAAGTATTTTACTCAATCTTAACATCATACTCGGACTGGGCATGATTGGGCCAGATGTATCTCATCTGGGGATATTTCGCAGCGATACGCTAGTACTTCTACACCTGATAAAATAGCTTTTTTCAATAGGTTAGAATACTCAGGGTCAATGTGTGCCGCTGGTGCAACACTCATAATGTCAGTATGTTGCACCACAAATAGCAAGACGGCTCTGTACCCAAGGCTGGCCATGTGCATTAATTCCCGCAGATGTTTTTGGCCGCGAAGACTCACTGCATCGGGGAAATAACCTTGTCCATCTTCAAGCAAAGTACAACTTTTGACTTCTATATAGCAGGCGGGTTTTTGAGCAGCTTCCAGCAAGATATCGATACGGCTATTTTCATCTCCGTACTTCACTTCGCGACTTAAGCTGTCGTAACCTTTAAGTTCAGTGATAATACCTTTATTAAGTGCCTCCTCGACTAGGGCATTGGCATTGCCCGAATGAATACCAATAAGGCCACCTGTTGGTGTAGTCATTAACTCCCATGTGTTGGCATATTTGCGCTTAGGGTTGCTTGAGGTGGAAAACCACACAGTTTCACCGGGGAACAGGCAGTTACGCATTGAACCGGTATTGGGGCAATGCAGGGTGATTTCACTGCCGTCTTCGAGTTGAATATCGGCGAGAAAGCGTTTGTAGCGCTTAAGTAGCTTTCCCGATTTCAGTGCTGGAGTAAAGTGCATGTGATCCCTGTAGCTAGTTGATTCTGGCTCCAAAGACTAACAAATTTCGCAAATGTTTACAGATTTTACCTCGGTAACTTAGGCCGATGGCTTTCAGTCCTTGCCTGCTAGCAGTAAACTGCCGCCAACCCCGTTGTATTGTGTGTACCCCAAAAGCCTGAGGATGCAGGACGTCTCACCTCAACTTGCATGGGTATAAGAGCAAGAACAAATTAAAATAAGGACCCCTCATGAGTGAACGTAAAGTGACTGAAGTGATGAGAGTTGAGTTAACCAAAGATACCCCAGCAGCCCATTGGGGCAAAGCCGATGTGACCTTCAATGGCGAAGGCGCATTAGTCCACTTAGGTGGCGGCGATGAGTTACGCCAAATTCAAATGGCGGCGCGTAAATTACGTAATCAAGGGATTAATACCGTCGCATTGGTGGGTTCTCTTTGGGATCTAAATAGCCAATGGGTCTTCGCCCAAGGTTTTGCCACAGCCAAACCCGGTTACAAGATCCAATGGTGCGGCGATGAAGTTGTGCAAGCCGAGTTACAATGTCGCTTAGAAGTCGCGACATTTGCCCGTCAACTGATCAACGATACTCCTGAAAATCTGTCGCCAGTGAAATTGGCGCAGCAAGCGGCCAAATGGTTAGCCGAACTCGGTGGTGCCAAGGTCAGTTACCGTATTATTGAAGGTGAAGCATTATTAGCAGAGCAATGGATTGGTATTCATGCTGTAGGTCGCGGCAGTGAGCGTCCACCTGCGATGTTAGAGCTAGACTTTAACCCGCTGTCAGCCGATGCTCCAGTATCTGTTGCCTTGGTCGGTAAAGGGATTACCTTCGACTCAGGCGGTTACAGCATTAAAGCTTCTGAAGGCATGCTGGGCATGAAGTGTGATATGGGCGGCGCCGCCACTGTTACTGCCGCTTTAGGTTTGGCGATTAAATCGGGCCTGAATAAACGCGTTAAGTTATTCCTCTGCTGCGCTGAAAACCTGATCAGCGGCCGTGCCTATAAGCTGGGTGATATCCTCACCTACAAAAATGGCGTCACAGTTGAAGTGGTTAACACCGATGCCGAAGGGCGTTTAGTGCTGGCCGATGGTCTGCAAGCGGCTTCTGCGACGGGTGCTCCTTTTATTATCGATGCAGCAACCTTAACTGGCGCAGCTGTGATGGCGGTGGGCTCTAACTACAACGCGATTTTTTCGCCACAGACAGAAGTGTTACAACTGGCGCAACAAAAAGCCTCGACAGTAGCTGAGCGTGTATGGCCATTGCCACTGGATCCTTGGCATAAAGATATGTGTCCATCGGCCTATGCTGACACGGCAAACAGCCGCCCAGTGAAAGGTGGTGGTGCGGGCGGTGCCTCGAATGCGGCCGGCTTCCTGTGGCGTTTTGTTTCGCCAGAAGCCAAGTGGTTACACGTGGATTTAGCGGCCGCCTTCGAAGATTCTGCTTCTGCACTATGGGGCGCTGGCGCGACCACCCACGGCGTGCTGACCATCAGCGAGCTGATTAAAGGCTAAGTTTGCTTTCGCGACTGAGTTTGCTTTTGCGGCTAAGCTTGCAAGTAAAGCTTCTTATTGTATTAAAACCGCCTTCGGGCGGTTTTTTATTGCATAAAATTAAAGCGTGGGCAGTATGAGTCTTTATATGTTTATTTTATGATTCAGCGTATTAGCGGTTGGCTATGGTTATGGCCACAGCTAGGGCTATTTATCGGGATGACTATGCTAAGGATACGTAAAGCAACGCAATTAGATGCTAAGGCTTGCTGGGATATTCGCAATGCGGCGATTAATAAAGGCTGCGCCGGATTTTATGCTCAAGATGACTTGCAGATTTGGATGCAGGGCGAATTGACCGAATCTTTTCGTCGTATGGTGGGCGCGCATTTTTATGTGGCTGAAATCCTTGATGATGAGACTCAAGAAGGCACTTTGGTTGGTACCATTATGCTGGATGAACCCTATGCTCAGGTCGAGGCGCTGTTCGTTGCTCCCGAGGCGATGGGCTTAGGTGTCGGCAAGTCGTTACTGCAATTTATTGAAACAAAAGCCTTTAACTTAGGCATCGCCCAATTGCGATTAGAATCTACCCTCAATGCCGTGGGGTTTTATCGCCACTACGGTTTCGGCGGTGAAGGTTTTGAGGAAGAATCTATCTATTGCTCACCCCGCGGTATCGCCTTGGAATGTATGGTGATGTATAAAAATCTGGCTTGCTAGGGCGCAGCAAAAACGTTGCTAGAATCTAGGGCGTTGCTTCGCAACTGCGAGAGCGCTTCGCTGCTAGAACCTAGAACCTAGAACCTAGAACCTAGAACCTATTTGGTTCAGCGATGCTAACATACCTAAGGGAATCAACAGAGCAAGCATAGATGTGGAATTAACAGCAAGATGAGGTTGCTGGCATACCCAAGGGAATCAACAGATCAAGATGGGGGAATTAACTCCCAAGAGTATGCCAACTATCGTTCTTTCGCCTGAAATCCCGATGCCAATAAGATTAACTTCAATGGCTTAAATCAAACTTAATCTATTGCTCAAAAAGGCTTTATTTCATTAGCCTTTAGTCAAACGTTAACGCTATCTCAGTTCGCCTGCGGACTATTAAGCTGTTGGCGTTTTTCCATCAAATCTTTAATCAGCGGTGTAAGGATCAGCTCCATTGCGAGGGACATTTTGCCACCCGGCACCACCAAGGTGTTAACCCGTGACATAAAGGAGCCTTGGATCATGCTCAAATAATAGGGGAAGTCGACGTTGTTGATGCCGCGAAAACGGATCACCACAAAGCTTTCATCTAGGCTTGGAATATCTTTGGCGCTAAAGGGGTTAGAGGTATCTACCGTCGGCACCCGTTGGAAGTTGATATGGGTGCGCGAAAATTGCGGCGTCATATGCTTAATATAATCGTCCATGCTGCGGACGATTGAGCCCATGACTTTTTCGCGGCTATGGCCACGCTCCGATGTATCGCGAATGATCTTTTGGATCCACTCTAAGTTGACGATAGGCACCATGCCGATCAGCAAATCCACATGCTGGGCCACATTGGCATCGCCCGTGACTACGCCACCATGTAAGCCTTCGTAATACAACATATCGGTGTTTTCAGGCAGTGGACGCCATTGGGTGAAGGTGCCAGGCATTTGGTTAAATGGCACAGCTTCGTCAAAGGTGTGTAAGTAGCTGCGGGTTTCACCTTGGCCAGTGGCGCCATAATCGCGAAAGCATTGTTCTAGGCGGGCAAAGTTATTGGCCTCGGGGCCAAAATAGCTCAGGTTACGATTCTCGGCTTGGGATTTACGGATCATCACTTCCATCTCTGCACGGGTATAGTGATGAAAACTATCCCCTTCTACAAAGGCGGCATTGATTCCAAGTTGGCGAAAAATATGACTAAAGGCGGTGGTGGTTGTGGTGGTTCCTGCCCCAGATGAGCCTGTAACTGCAATAATTGGATGTTTTGCTGACATGTTTTCTACCTAGGCACCATAAAGAGCCGCTCAGTGGGAGCGATAAACCGTATAAGCTATTTATACGGCACAGGGATACTAGTGGTCAATCTTGCCGTTTGGCCACTTGGTCAGCGTGACGAATGGCAAAGGACTCATCCTCTTCACTGTATTCTAAGACAAGTTTACCTTGTTTAAGTGCTTGTTGGCATTGCACTATTGCGCCTGATAGTTCTTGCTCATCTAGGCTAGTAAAACTTCCATCTTCCACTTGCCCTAACAAATATTCGCGGATCAAATTGACTAAGGTCTCTTTGGGGAGTTGGAGTAAGGCATCATAGGGGATAAGCATTCGGGTTCCTTAAGGTGCCGATGACGCATCATTGGCGAGTAAAAAGTCTAAAATGCGCCGCTCTAAATAATAGCGTGGCTTCCATGGCGTGCCGCCTTCGATAAAACCAACATGGCCGCCATGGGCATGTAACTCATATTCCACATGTTCGGAAAGCTGGCTGGGATGCGGGATGACCTCATCCGTCATAAAGGGATCGTCCTTGGCATGCATAATTAGCGTAGGCTTAGTGATTCGGCTAACAAAGGGTAAGCCGCTGGCGCGGGTATAGTAATCTTCTACACCTAAAAATCCATGGAGCGGGGCGGTGACTTTATCGTCAAAGTCATAAAAAGTATTGAGATTAGCCACTTGGATTGGGGTCAAGGTCATAGTGCCAGCAAGCTCTGGATGATTAAGCTTTTGATTGACCTTATATTGTAACTGCTTGATTAAATGGCTTTGATACACCTTTGAAAAACCATTCTCTAAGCGTTTTGCACAGGCCGATAATTGCAGCGGCGCCGACACGACTACAGCGCGACTCAACAGGCTGTGCTCTTGATATTCGCCTTGATATTTGGTCAATACATTGCCGCCTAAGCTGTAACCTACTGCCAATAAAGGTGATTGCGGATAGGTTTGTTGCAGCTGGCTTAGGCTAAACTGCAAATCGTCGGTGTCGCCACTGTGGTAACTGCGGGCGAGACGATTGGCTTCACCTGAGCAGCTTCTATGATGGTGAACCACGGCGGCTAACTCTTGTTCTTTACAGGCTTGCAGAATGCGTCTGGCATAATGGGACTGGGCACTACCCTCTAATCCATGAATGATAACCACAATGGGTTTACCGATTTCTGGCCTAGCTTGCCAATCTAAATCGATAAAATCGCCATCGGGAAGCTCGAGTCGCTGTCGCTTAAGCACAGGTTTGGCCACTTTAGTGAATACGGGCAAAATGGTTTGTACATGGGGACTTTTGGCCCACCAAGGCGGTGTAAAAGCGTTTGGCATGGGATCTTATCTTGGCATCAACTATTGCTGAAAATTAAAACGTGTGTTTAATTTAGGTTCGCGGTCATTGTAGCACAGTAATTTAACACTAAGCGTCTTGGGGAGACATTGATGAATAGACGAACCTTTTTACTGGGCGCGTTTGCTGGTACGGCGGCGATAGCCCTAGGGGTGAATCTTTATTCTCCCGAATTTAGTCTACCCGATGAAGGCGAGGGGAAAGACTACCGCTTACTATTCAGTGTGCTGTTGCCTGTGATGCTTGATGGGGCTTTGCCTGATGTGGCAACCCATAAGGTGGCGGCGCAAAATCGCACCTTAGATGCCATTAATCAATCGATCGCTGTGTTGCCAGATGAACAGCAGTCCGAGTTATTTGAACTACTCGATATGCTCGAGAATCGCCTTGGATTATTGCTACTTACCTCAAGCATGACGCCACTGTTAATGCGCTCTCCCGCCGAGTTGACCCAAATGCTCGAGACTTGGCGCCACAGCTACTTTGCGTTATTGCAAACGGCTTATTTAGGCCTGCGAGAATTAGTGATGGCCAGTTATTACGCTTGTCCTGAGCATTGGAGCCGACTCCACTACGCCAAGCCTGAGTTGTTCAAATAGGTCGAATTTCTAATAATAACAATAATGTGAAGATGGAGTGTTCCAAGTGGCAATCATAGATCCCATAGTGACAGGCTTAAATTCCGGTTGGTTACATACCGATGCCAGTCAGCTGCAAGAAAACCAACAATTTGAAGCCGATGTGGTGATTGTGGGCACGGGCGCAGGCGGCGGCGTAGCGGCAGAGATCCTCACCCAAGCTGGGCTCAGTGTGATCATGATTGAAGCGGGGCCGCTTAAATCCTCCAGCGATTTTAATATGGAGGAGCGGGTTGCTTACCCGAATTTGTATCAACAGGCGGCGGCGATGAAAACCGCCGATAAAGCGATTGGTATTTTCCAAGGTCGCGCCGTGGGGGGCTCGACGACCATCAATTGGACCACCTCCATTCGTACACCAAAGGAAGCCTTAGCCTTTTGGGCACAGCATAAATCGGTAGCCGGACTCGATCCTGAAACCCTCGCGCCTTGGTTCGAGCAGATGGAGCAGCGGCTCAATATCCACGAATGGAATTATGAACCTAACCGCAATAACGGTGCACTCAAGCAAGGCTGTATCAATCTAGGTTGGGATTATACCGTCATTAAACGCAATGTGGCGGGCTGCTGGAATACTGGCTATTGCGGGATGGGCTGCCCAGTCAATGCCAAACAGTCGATGCTAGTCACGACAATTCCGAGTGCATTAGAGAAAGGCGCACAGCTGATTAGCCGTGCCAAAGTCGTTAAGATTGAACATCATAATGGCCAAGTCTTTGCCCTCAAGGCACAGGCGCTCGACGTTAATTTAAGGCCGACTGCGGTTGAGCTGCTGTTTAAAGCCAAACACTATATTTTGAGCGCTGGCGCTATCCACACGCCGACCTTAATGATGCGCTCTGAGGTGCCCGATCCCTACCAGTTATTGGGCAAACGAACCTTTTTACATCCCACTGTGCTTTCTGGCGGCGTATTTGCCGATGCGATTAATGCCCACAGCGGCGCACCTCAATCTATCTATTCCGATGAGTTTGTTTGGAAAAATGGCGCAGATGGCGAGTTAGGTTACAAGCTCGAAGTGCCGCCAGTGCATCCGATTTTGATCGCCTCTAAGACCATAGGTTATGGATTAAGCCATGCTGAGTTGATGGCGCAGTTTAATCAGTTGCAGGTGACTATCGCCTTGGTTCGCGACGGTTATCATCCCGACAGTCAAGGCGGGCAAGTGCATTTAACCCCAACAGGCTTTACGTTAGATTATCCCTTAACCGACGCTTTTTGGCGGGCAGCGCGGCGAGCCTATGCCAGCATGGCCGAATTGCAATTTTCTGCAGGCGCATTAAAAGTGCTGCCTATCAGCGATGGTATGCCCTATTTGTCGTCATGGAAGGAAGCGAAAGAGAGCATAGCCCAAATGGACTTAGCGCCGCTAAAGACGGTGGTGGCCTCGGCCCATGTGATGGGTGGCTGTCCATTCGGCGAAGATGAAAAGCTCTCTATGGTCAATAGCTATGGGCAGTCACATTATTTGGATAATCTATCGGTGATGGACGGTTCTATCTTCCCGACTAGCTTAGGTGCAAACCCACAGTTGTCGATTTATGGTATTACCGCTCGCAATGCCACCGCACTGGCGCAAAAGCTCACCGATGGCAAAAGTTGACTGTAACTCAATGTAACTGAAAGTAACTAAGCCTTGGATGAGCAACAATCGTTAAGCCGCACAAGTAAGTTGTTAAGACTTATGCGGCATAAAGGTCTATTCACCGCTGTATAGGGCTAAATCGGGCTGATAGGCAAATGGCCAGTTTTTACTAAGATAATGGTTTCCTCTTCGACAAAAGGAAAATGGCCGCTCATATGGGGGCTGCGTATCCATGTGTGGCGCGGATATTCACCTAGCTCATCTTGAAACTTGCCCGATAACACTAAGATTTCTTCGCCACCAAAATGCCGATGGGGTTGAAATTTTTCTCCCTTAGGCCATTTCACTAATGCGGTATGTTGGTGCTCGAACTCGTGTAACGGCATGACTTGTAAGCCACCAATACCCGGTAACCATGGTGTCTGCTGAGTATTCATTCTGATCAGTTCGAGATCCCGCGGATCGAATTGGTTAAGTTTTACGAAAATCACGCAACCTGTTTGGCTAAAAGGAGCATGTTGGCTCCCGGGGGGATGGCGAAGATAACTACCCGCGGGATAATCACCGTTTTCATCGGAAAATACCCCTTCGAGCACAAGGATTTCTTCGCCCTGCGGATGCTGGTGGATCGTAAACTGCGAGCCCGCGTCATATTTGACTATGCTGGTGGTGTGCCCTGATTCCTTAGCCTCCCGCTCCAGTGGTTTACGCCACACCCCTTGAGCAGGGCTTGGCAACCAAGGTTGCTGCTCAGTATCAATAACGATACGTTCACTAAAGTTCATATTAAGCATAGTGTTAGACCTGATTTAACCTTTTCTAATGATTAGTTATGTGTCGCTCGCAGTGCATTAACTCGCGAATTTAGTTGCGTCCTGCCATCACGCCGCCATCAACATCCCAAATTGCACCTGTTACCCAGCTGGTGTCATTGGATAACAAAAAGCACACGCTATTTGCCACATCGGCAGGAGTGCCGACTCGTCCAATTGGATGAAAAGCATCAAAGCTTGCAAGCACTTGGTCTCGCTCTTCCTTTGGAATAAAAGCGTTATAGATTGGCGTATTGACCACCGCAGGTGAAACCGCATTGACGCGAATATGCTTGTCCGCCAGTTCCATCGCTAAGTGTTGGGTTAATGCGTGTAACCCGGCTTTGGCCATCGAATACGCCGACGAAGGCGTGGCTTTAACCGCTTGTTTTGCCCACATCGACCCTATGTTCACTATACTACCACCGTCCGCATCGATCATCTTGTGGGTCACGGCTTGGGTAATCCTGAACAGCGCTTTATTTAACCCCATATACAGTTCGTAATCGGCTTCAGTGTGGTCAATAAAGGATTTGGGATGGAAATACCCCGCCGCATTGACGAGATAGCCGACCTTATGCTCGAGTTGGTTGATGTGTGTAATGAGTCGATTAAGATCCGCTGCTTGGTAAAGGTTGGCTTGAAACCCCTCGACCTGTAACTCGGGGATTGTATTTTCCTGTTTGAGTGCAGCGACGGCGGCGGTGAGTTTTTCTTGTTGATTACCCACGATAAGCACTGATACACCTTGCTTGACCAGTTGTTTAGCGGTTTCAAAACCGATGCCGCTGCTACCGCCAATAATAATGGCCAGATTTGAGGTATTAAATTGCATTTGCTACTCCTATGTATTATCAAGGTGGTAATCTTATGAACTCAATAACTATATGAACAGTAAGTACAAATTGGTTAGGCAGGTACTTTTTGGTACATCTTTATGAATAACAATGAAAAAATTATTTCACGTAAATCGCCGCCTGAGCGCTCAGCCCGAATGGTCGAGACGATTTATGGTTGCAAATGGTCATTAACGGTTTATCAGTTGTTGGCCAATGGGATCCAAAGGCCTGGAGAAATGGTGCGCTCAGTCGAGGGACTTTCGACTAAGGTATTGAATCAATGTTTAAAAAAGAATATTGAATTTGGCATTTTAGATAAGGTCATTTATAACGAATTACCACCGAGGGTCGAATATCAAGTGACGGAGTTTGGCCAAAAATTTCTGCATATTTTGGATGAGCTGGAAAAATTGCAGCAAGAAATTGATGCGTAATGAGCTGTCTTGACTGGCCAGTTACACAAGATCATCAATGTAACTTAATGTATTAGGTTTTTGCTCTGTTTGATGAGGGTTAATGGGTATGTCTAAGATCTTGCAAGAGGGCGGCTGTTTATGTGGAGCGATTCGTTATCGGATTGAGGGCAAGCCCTTCGATGCGGATTATTGTCACTGCCGCATGTGCCAAAAGAGTATTGGGGCAGCCTTTGGTGCTTGGATGGATTTTAACGTGTCGCAGGTGACATGGCTTAAGGGTAACGTAACTGAGTTTGCCTCATCGGAATTTGTAATACGCGGATTTTGCGCCCAATGTGGCTGCTCACTGACCTTTAGGCACACTGAGTATCCCGATTATCTCACCCTAACGATCGCCAGCTTAGATGATCCAAATTCAGTGCAGCCTAATTACCATATTTATACTGAGCAGCAGTTGAGCTGGCTTAACATTGAGGATAACTGCCAGCGTTATCCTCAAGCTCGCACTAAGTAAACCTGAGCTCGGGATAAGTAGAGCCGCTGAATAGGCATCTTTTCGGGCCTCTCTGCGTTGCTCTGTCTAACCATAGCTCGCTATGGCATACGACAGAGCGCCTTGATATGCGCAAAAATCTGCGCATTCAGTCAGAAAAAAGATTCTTTTTTCAAAAAAATCATTTATAGCATTGATTTTGATTGTTAAATTTAGATTTTTCCGACACTCGTTATCCCGAGTTCAGGTTAAGTAAGCTGTGCGTGAGGCCAGTTAAGGTGCGATAAGAGCTAGCGCAATAACATCCGCAGCGGATAAACCAAATAGCGCGAGGTAACTCACGAGATTGGTTTGTTGACCGCTAGGCGATAAATCATTGACGGCATGTAAAATAGTACGCTGCGCCTTGCGTTCCATCATCAACTCAACATCGAGCATTTGCTGATATTCTGCTGCATTCAGGCTGGCTTTGGCGAGACGACGCAAACGGCGATAGGGGGTGAGAAACTTTTCATCCCATTCCCGTACTGCATTGACGAGTTGCTGCCATTGCTCGGTTGAATATTCCCGTGGCCCCGCCACATCACTGGTGAGATCTAAATACTGCGCTAGCAGTAATAGATTCACATTTACCTGACAATTATCTTGAAGCTCAAGGCAAAGCACTTTGTTTTGCCCATAGCTCATATCACACCAATGCCAAATTTGGCAGTCTAGCGGGGTTACATCCGACATACGGCTTCCTTGTCAATTAGGCGACAGCAGACCGATTATTGGCCCATTAACTCAAGTTCCATTGCATCAATTTCTTCTTGTAGCTCAAGCCATTGCATTTCACTTTCTTCTAGCGTTTGTGTCAAGCTGGTGCGCTCACTGAGTACCGAGGTGAGCTTGGCTTTATTGTCTTGATCATATAATTCGCTATCGGCCAGCAAATGCTCCAGTTCGGCGAGCCGCTCACTGAGCTTTTGCTGATCGGTTTCAAGCTTCGCCTGTTTGCGTTTAAGTGGTGACACCTTTTGGCGTAGCTCTGCTTCTAAGCGCTTTTGCTGCTTCTTATCGACAGCGGGTTTGGTGTCATCGCTGTTGGCCGTTTGGTTGGCACTGGCGGCTTTTGCGGCATCGAGTAACCATTGGTGGTAATCGTCAAGATCGCCATCAAAGGCTTGTACTTCACCTTGGTCAACCAAATAGTAGTCGCTACAGGTTAAGCGCAATAAATGGCGGTCGTGCGATACAATCACCATTGCACCTTCAAAGGTTTGCAATGCCATAGTGAGCGCATGGCGCATCTCTAAATCTAAATGGTTGGTTGGTTCGTCAAGCAGCAACAGATTGGGCCGTTGCCATACCAATAATGCCAACACTAAACGGGCTTTTTCACCACCAGAGAAGGGGCGCACTGGCGAGAGTGCCATATCGCCATTAAAGCCAAAACCACCGAGGAAGTTACGCAATTCCTGCTCGCGGGCATTGGGCGCAAGGCGCACTAAATGTTGCAGCGGCGTATCGTCTAAGCGTAAAAATTCAATTTGATGCTGGGCAAAGTAACCGATATTCAGGCCGGGATTGGGCTCATACAATCCGGTCATCGGTGATAACTGGCCTGATAACAGCTTGATTAGGGTTGATTTACCCGCACCGTTACGGCCGAGCAACCCAATGCGCGCTCCAGGCACTAAGTTTAAATGCACTTTGCTGAGGATTTGCTTATCGCCATAGCCAACAGCCACTTGCTCCATCTTAATCAGCGGATTAGGCAGGGCCTCAGGCGGGCGAAACTCCATATAAAACGGGCTATCTGCTTGAGATGGTAACAGCTCAGTCATCCGCTCCAGCGCCTTTAAGCGGCTCTGCGCTTGTTTGGCTTTACTGGCCTTATAGCGGAAGCGGTCAACAAAAGACTGCATATGCGCCCGTTCTTTTTGTTGGCGCTCAAAGGCGACTTGTTGCTGTGCCATACGTTCAGCACGGATGCGTTCAAAGGCACTGTAGTTGCCTTTGTAAAAATTGAGTTTTTGATTTTCGACATGGACGATTTCATCAACGATTTCATCGATAAAATCCCTATCGTGGCTGATTAAAATCAGCGTGCCTTGATAGGACTTAATCCAACCTTCGAGCCAGTACATGGTATCTAAGTCTAAGTGGTTGGTCGGTTCGTCGAGCAGCAGTAAGTCGGAGCGGCACAGTAGTGCTTGGGCTAGGTTGAGGCGCATCCGCCAACCGCCCGAAAAGCTTTTCACTGGGTTATTTTGCTCTGCTTCGCTAAAGCCTAAACCTGCAAGCAGGGCTCCGGCGCGGGCGCGAATAGCATAACCGCCAATGGCATCGATTTTACCGTGCAAGGTGGCGATCGCATGGCCATCATTATGTTCCTGTGCAATATGCAGATCAGCCTCAAGCTGGCGATATTCTTTATCGCCATCAAGCACATATTCAAGTGCAGACATTTCGAGTGCAGGGGTTTCCTGGGCGACGCTGGCAATCTGCCAACCCGAAGGCATACTAAACTCGCCTTTATCTAAGCTCAGGTGACCCATAATTAATGCGAGCAGTGAGGATTTACCCGTGCCGTTGGCGCCCACTAGGCCGACCTTATGGCCGGGATAAATGGTCAGAGAGGCTTCGTCGAGCAGGGTTTTGCTACCACGGATTAATTGTGCTTGGTTGATGCTGATCATTAACTACAACTTGGTCATATCATGAATGAGTAAGGGTTGTGATGATAACGTACAAGCTCATGGCAAACCACAACTTAGGCCGAGTTGCTGCGTATTTCTTCGACTTTTTATGGCCTAGTGCGATAGCGCTCTACCGCGTGGTCAGGGAGTAAGGTAGCACAAGTTTATTCAAGGACTGGCAATAGCTGGGCAGTATGGCAAAATAGCGCCACATTTTCGCCTTAACGCCGATGATTCGCTTATCGCTGGGCGCGTAGCCATTTATAGGTTTGTATCATGACCACTAAAATAAAAAAACGCTTTGTTGCTGGCGCAAAATGCCCTAAGTGCGGCGCGAAAGACAGCATTTTGCTGTTTAAAGAAAACGGTATCGAAACCGTAGAATGTACTGACTGTGATTATCGTGAGCAGCAAACCGATATCAAAGTGACCGAAAAAGCCACGGGCGCCGTCATTGGGGTGTTTAAACCCGACTAGGCTCATCTTTATGAAGCGCTAAACACGTGCTGGCAAAGTATGTAAGAGATTTTATTACCGCTGCCAATGGCCCTTGCATCGTTGCGGGGCTGATATAACTGTATTCTGTCGTCCTATTTTAGGGGCGTACACCCTTATCGATTTCAGCATTACTGGAGACAAAACTCATGACAAACGTGAATGTGGATGTCACGCCGTTAACGACTAAGCCATCACAAGATGGTTTTTATATGCCCGCCGAATGGGCGGCGCAGCAAGCTGTGTGGATGATTTGGCCCTATCGTCCTGATAACTGGCGCGCTGCGGGTGCGTATGCTCAGGCGACTTTCGCTAAGGTGGCCGATGCGATTGGCGCGGCAACGCCAGTGTATATGGGTGTCCCTAAAGCCTTTTTAGCACAAGCCAAAACGGTTATGCCATCCCACGTTACCTTGGTTGAAATGGACAGTAACGATTGCTGGGCTCGCGATACAGGGCCAACTGTGGTCGTTAATGCCGAGGGCGAATGCCGCGGTGTTGACTGGGGCTTTAATGCTTGGGGCGGCCATAACGGTGGTTTGTACTTTCCATGGGATAAGGACGAGCAAGTCGCGCAGCAAATGCTTGCACAGCATGGTTTTGCCCGTTATCGCGCGCCGCTGATCCTCGAAGGTGGCTCCATCCATGTCGATGGTGAAGGCACCTGTATGACGAGTGCCGAATGTTTACTCAACGCCAACCGTAACCCTGAGCTGACAAAAGAACAGATTGAAGACTTACTGCGTGACTATTTGAATGTTAAGCAGTTTATCTGGTTACAAGATGGCGTTTATATGGATGAGACCGATGGCCATATCGATAATATGTGCTGTTTTGCCCGTCCTGGTGAAGTCATTCTGCACTGGACTGATGATGAATCGGATCCACAATATCCACGTTCAAAAGCCGCGCTCGAAGTGCTGCAAAATACCGTGGATGCCCAAGGTCGTAAGTTAAAAATCCATCTGTTGCCACAACCAGGGCCGCTGTATTGCAGCGAAGAAGAATCAAAAGGTGTTACTGAAGGCACTGGTGTGCCACGTACGGCAGGTGAGCGTTTAGCGGGTTCTTATGTGAACTTTTTAATCACCAATCATCGCATCGTATTCCCGCTGCTTGACCCAGCAACCGATGATATCGCTGCCCAAAAGCTGCAAGAAATTTTCCCTGAGCATGAGATTGTGGGTGTGCCAGCCCGTGAGATTTTATTAGGTGGCGGCAATATCCATTGTATTACTCAGCAAATCCCTGCTGGAAAGTAACCCTAGGAGAACAGCATGACGATTGATGTCACTGTTAATACACCACAATTGGCTTTCTACGGGAGGGCGTAAGATGTTTGAAGTCACTGAAGTTTCTATTGCCGAGCTGCGTGCTGCGCTCGAATCTGGCCGTACCACCGCAGTGGAGTTGGTGAAATCGTATCTCGCGCGGGTTGAGGCTTATGACGGCCCTGCGACAAAAACTAAGCTCAATGCGTTAGTGGTGCACAATCCCGATGCGCTGAAAGAAGCTGAAGCCTCAGATGCGCGCCGTGCTCGAGGTGAAACCTTAAGCCCGCTCGATGGTATTCCTTACACCGCTAAGGACAGCTATTTGGTGAAGGGACTGACGGCGGCGTCTGGCAGCCCAGCATTTAAAGATTTAGTGGCCCAGTACGATGCTTTTGCCGTCGAGCGCCTACGCGCCGCGGGTGCCATTTGCCTAGGCAAAACCAATATGCCACCTATGGCTAATGGCGGCATGCAGTGTGGTCACTATGGCCGCGCCGAAAGTCCATACAATGCTGATTATCTTACTGCACCCTTTGCTTCGGGTTCTTCCAACGGAGCGGGCACGGGCACGGCGGCGAGCTACTCATCATTTGGTCTTGCTGAAGAAACTTGGTCGAGTGGTCGAGGCCCTGCGTCCAATAATGGTTTATGCGCCTATACCCCGTCTCGCGGCGTGATTTCCGTGCGTGGTAACTGGCCGTTAACCCCGACCATGGATGTGGTCGTGCCCTATACTCGCACAATGGCGGATATGCTCGAAGTGCTCGATGTGATTGTGGCCGACGACCCAATCACCCGTGGCGATCTCTGGCGTCTACAACCTTGGGTTAAAATCCCTAAAGCCTCTACAGTTCGCCCAGAATCCTATCTAGCGCTGGCGGCTAGCGCCGATACGCTCAAGGGTAAGCGTTTTGGTGTGCCGCGCATGTACATCAATAAAGATGAATTGGCTGGCACCAGCGAAAATCCGGGTATTGGCGGCCCAACGGGTCAACGGATTTATACCCGCCAATCGGTTATCGATCTATGGGAAGCGGCGCGTAAAGCCCTAGAAGCTGCTGGCGCCGAAGTGATTGAAGTCGATTTTCCGCTGGTGTCTAACTGTGAAGGCGACCGCCCGGGTGCGCCGACTGTGTTTAACCGCGGTATCGTTACACCTCAGTTCCTGCATGATGAATTGTGGGAACTCTCAGGTTGGGCGTTCGATGAATTCCTGCGGGCTAACAACGACCCTAAACTCAACAAGCTTGAAGATGTGGTGGGGCATTTGATATTCCCCCATGATCTTGGCACCTTGCCAAATCGTGAAGGTGACTTAGCGGCAGGCATGGAAGAGTACGTCAACATGGCTAAGCGTGGCCTTAAATCCTTCGATCAGATCGACAGTATTCCCGATGGTCTGCGTGGTTTAGAAAAGACCCGTAAGCTGGATCTTGAAGATTGGATGGACGGGCTAAAGCTTGATGCCGTGCTGTTCCCAACGGTGGCCGATGTGGGGCCTGCCGATGCCCATGTGAATCCAGCTTCTGCCGATATTGCGTGGAGCAATGGCGTTTGGGTAGCTAACGGAAACGTTGCGATCCGCCACTTAGGCGTACCGACTGTGACTGTACCTATGGGCGTGATGGCCGATATTGGCATGCCAGTGGGTCTAACCTTTGCGGGCCGCGCCTATGACGACAATAACCTGCTTAAATTTGCCGGTGCATTTGAGTCAACAGGTAACAGGCGCATTATTCCGCCGCGCACACCAAAACTGAGTCAATAAGCGTTAAACTGACAAATATAGACTTAGCTTAGTCTTAGGGATTTATCTTGTTAGAGATTTAGCCCCTTATAACGGCAAAGTGTAGAGTCATAAAAACGGGATGGGCCTTAATATGCCAATCCCGTTTTTTATGCTAACAAAAGCCTGATACGAGATTTCGCCATTTGCTGCTGTTTGCTACTGTGAGAGAGTAATACAGTCTTATACCAAGCAATTAAGAATCACACTAAATAGCAGCAATCCCATCAATACGCAGCCTTTGATAAAATGTTTTTGCCCCAAAACGAGATAAGTTTGTCGTCAGGTGTGTAGGATGAATTGTCATTGTTTCCCCAGTGACACGCCGTGAATATGTCCCTATAGGCTCGACGGCGACATCCATGTCGCCAACGGTCACTGTTGCAACAGTGACAATTTTGACGACCATTGAACTGTTCATCTGGCTAAAAGCTTTATGCCCCTTTCCGCGCTTCGACTCGTTAGGTCAACCGAAAATTCCCACACCTGCTGCATACATATTCTTATCTATTTGCCTATGTTTGGTCTTACCAGAAATCGGCTAACAATGTATGGGTATACAGTCATATTTAAATTTAGGTATTTTTGTATGATTTTAAGACAAGAGCATTGCGCACTAATTCCATCTGAAACAAGTAAAACTCTATAAAATCAATTGACTATAGAGGCTGAGTTTTAGTTAATAGGTTTGGAAAACGCGCATGCGTGTTTTTCCAGATGGTATATTTAATAGAATGCTGATAAGTTCTTTGCATACAGATAGTTAACTGTGCGCGTTTTCACTGGTCTAACGAGGTAAACGCGCATGCGCATGAATAAAATGTTAGCTTGCCAAGGGGGCGCGCATGAATTTCAGCACCTTGATTGTCACCATTGTTATCGTACTTTTTGCTCAATCAGCTCACGCAGCGTCCGAATGGGTGTACTTGTACAAAGCTATGGACGATAACGCCATTGTCGTCAGAAAGAATGGGGACGCATATCAAATTGAAAAAGGCGTTGGCTGTCTTTCTATATGGCGGTTTGAAGGAAAAGCTGTTCTCATTTCTTCACCGGGCCTGTTTTTGGGGGGTCGGCTCAGAATTGATTCTCCCTGATGCAGATCAGAAATGCAGAATTTGGGACTCTTCATCTTTGGGAAGCATTGAGGGTTTGACTGCGCCATCGCAAAGTCAATCGCCTCAGCAATCTTCCGGCTGTGAAGATGGGCACTGGATACAGTCAATTGCAGGCAATGGTGAAATCATAAAACTTGAGGACGGCTCAATCTGGCAGGTAGACGCCGTTGATACGGTTACAAGCAGCATATGGTTGCCTGTTTCGAATGTCACTATCTGTGGCTCATATCTCATCAATACTGATGACGGAGAAAAGGTCAGTGCCACAAGACTTAAATAGTAAGCTAACAATCGCATGCACTCGGACGCACATTTCGCTGCGCTCCATGTGCGCCGGTGATGCGAAGCGTTAACTGCATGGAGTAGCATGGCCAAGTTACTGAAAGTCATTGCATGTGTTCTTATCGTTGTGGCTATCACAGTTTGCGCTGTGCTTTTGTGGTTTGACCGCTCACAAGATATCGATTTCGCTGTTTATCAACCCGATTCTTGGGTTACATGCAATGGAGAAATTGATAAGAACTCAGTTGAATATGATCGACTCAATAAGTGGTTGAAATTAAATAGTTCAAACTGGAAAAACTATGTAGCAACTGCTGCTCCTGGGTACTTTTATAAATCAGAAAAAATTGTGATTTACGTACAAAAGCATGGAGTAGTCGTTAATTATTACGATGGACAAAATTGGTCACAAGTGCATAAGTCTGTTGATACGAATGGAATCTATGATGTTTGCAAAAGCAGTTAACAAGTTAAATCAGCGGAAAACCACTCGCTGTTTAAAGCGTTAGCCATATGGTCTATCTAATTAAGGAGTAAATAATAATTGGCAGGATTTAGTAGTAGTTCAAGGCCTATTAGCAAAGTAGTTGGCGCGATAGAAGATCACGGCTTTGTCATATTGAATGCTCTAGGGCCACTAGGAGTGGCAGTTTTCCTAACATTCGTCGTTGATTGGTGGAGTGGTAACAGCTTAGGGTCTGTATCTTCTTTCAATGAATTCTTGTTAGCACTCAAATTTTTCGTATGGAATCCAATTTCAGGATTAATATTTTTCCTTTTGTTAACATTGTGGGGCGCTGTTGGTCAGGCTAAAGACCTTCGAGCACTTAAAGCTACCAATGACTCTAGTGCCACAGAAATAGCGAGCCTTAAGCTAGAGAACGAGAAGCTAAGAAGAGAGGTTTTAGATCGGGAAAACCTATTGAGAACAGAGATTGAAAACAATTACGTATTAGCAGAAGAGCTGATTAGTTCATTCAAGAAGATCGCGCATCTTTGGACATGCCAAATATTTAATGAAATGGCATTCACTGTTAAGCATAGAATATCTATATATTACTTAGATGCTGATAAGAAAAATCTTGTTCTTCTTGATAGATTTGCAAAAAACCATGAATTCAATCAGCCTGGCCGACCATTCTTTGCAAGAAACCAAGGTGTAATTGGGAAGGCGTGGGCCGAGGGTGAGTATTTCGAAAAAAAATTCCCATATTTAACCGGAAAAATACTAAATATTATCAATACCTTGAAGATAATTACGGTTTTTCAAGAGATATTAGTTCTCGACTGAGAATGAAGAGCTGCACTATTGGTGGATTTGCTATTCAGGATGCTCGCGGCCATCATATAGGTGTAATAATTTTTGAAAGCCAAGATCAGAATGACTTTGATGATTCTAGGCTAAGAGATCTGGTAAAAAGAGAGAACCACCGATTGGTTGAATTTATATCAGATGCATCGTCACGAGATATGAGACCTTTGCCAGCACAAGATGACGAAAGAAACAAAGGAGAGGTTGATGAACAAAAAGTTGCATGATCTCATGGCATTTCTTTACTCAAAAATAACCCATAAGGCTGACTTATCCAAGGCTAGGTTTACTAAGTTGGTCTATCTCGCAGACTGGAAAATGAGTCAAAGACATGGTCGCACTATCTCGAATATAGAGTGGCTTTTCAATCACTATGGTCCATACGTGGATGATGTTGTGAATCTCGCAAGAGATAGTTCCGACTTTAATGTGGTTATTACACGAAATCCGTATGGAAGCTTAAAAGAACAAATTGAATTTGTTGGCGATATAAAAAAATGTAGCTCCATCGATTCTGATGAAGCTCAGGTTATCGAAGAAATTGTTCGTGAAACTGACTCTCTGTATTTCAACGATTTCATAGATCATGTCTACTCGACTTACCCTGTAAAAGAAAGTAGTCGATATTCTGTGTTAGATCTTCCGAAAATGGCGCAGAAGGAAGTATTGGCTAACAAAGCGTTGCACCGGACAAGCCGGTGAACGCTGCGTTATCTCCATAGAAATTTTAATCCGAAACTCAATAATTAGAGTTGGGAATCTAACATGCTTTTGTCCCTTAGCTTTTTTAGACTCATACAGCAATTGGGTAGATGAAATTGGCATTGGGGCTACAGTGACCGTCGGCGACATGGTTGCTCATTCACATCCATGTGATTGCAACATTCGTATATCCATATACAGCAGATGTCGCCGTCGAGCCTATAGAGACATATTCACGGCGTGTCACTGGGGAAACAATGACAATAAGCTCCCTCTGAGCAGATAAAATTGCTATTAAGCTTTTGTCCCATATCTTCGGATGACGAAACGGTTGTATGTGGTGTGTGAATTGCCATTGAAGCACCAGTAACCGTTGGCAATATGGCAGCTCATTCACATCCATGTGATCGCTGCATTAGTACATCCTGTACAGCAGATGTCGCCGTCGAGCCTCTGGGCTTTTTGTCAAAGAATGGGATGGCGTGTCACTGGGGAGACAATGGCAATTTCCTTTGTCCTAGTGATAAACAGTTCACACACTTTTTCACAAACGCTTTATTTCGAGAAGTATTGTTTAAGCAAGTTATAACGCCGTTTACTCAATTCCCAACCATTCTACTTTTTCGAAAAATCTAAGCGTGATTTCGCGTTATTCTTTTGCAAATTTCCTTGTTATTCTGCCACCATCAGCATTGCCACAGTTTCACCCTGTCATTTGGGGAGCCAAGAGATAGCGAGTGCACAGGCTAATGCCTTACGAGTTAGGAGCATAAAATGAAAGTTTTAGGTCAGTTTTCTGCTAAACCTGCGATGGATGGCGACGGGGTGAATATTCGCCGTGTGGCGGACTTTGTCACTACCCATTTTGATCCGTTTTTGATGATGGATGAGATCAAATCCGATGATAAACAGGATTTTATTGGTGGCTTTCCACCGCATCCGCACCGTGGGATGGAGACCTTTACCTATATCCGTAAGGGCGGGTTTGAGCATAGAGATCAAATGGGTAACGTCAAAGCGATTCGTGCTGGCGATGTGCAGTGGATGAGCACGGGTTACGGCGTGGTGCATTCCGAAATGCCGCTGGCCGATGCACTCAATGGTTTGCATGGCTTCCAAATTTGGGTCAATATGCCCGCGAAAGATAAACTGCGCCCCGCGACGTATCAGGATACGGCTTCAATCCCAAGCGTTGAAACCACTAATGACACTGGCGCAACCCTTAAAGCCTTGGCGGGTGATTGGGCTTTTGCGGGTAAGAGCGCCATCAGTGCCACCATCCAAGGATTAGCGGGCGAAGCGGCGATTGCCGACTTGATGATTAACGCTAATGGTGAAGCGCTGCTCGATTTATCCAAGCATGAGTTTGCCGCCCTCTATATTTACCAAGGTGGCTTGAGTAAGGGCGAAGGCTCACAGTGGTCATTCAATGAAGGCCAGTTTTTAGTGCTCGATAGCCAAACGCCATTGCAGCTTAAGGCCGATGATCGCGGTGCGGGCATGTTACTGTTTGTGGGTAAACCGATTCGCGAAAAAATTGTGCAGATGGGCCCCTTTGTGATGAACACCCAAGCGGAAATTCAGCAGGCGATTCGCGATTATCAAGAAGGGCGTTTTGGCCAAATCGCTTAATCTGTTAAGTCTGCCGTGCTGATCAAAACCAAAGCCCTGTATCTCAGCAGGGCTTTTTTATTGCGGTTTACGCAGGCGATTTCGATTGTTTAAGGACTTGAGTTTAAGGACTTGAGGTAAAAGCTGCTCGTTGTTGCTACAATAGCGGTACTTTTGGGTTGAGCGAGCGCAGAATTGAATTCTTGCCTTATGTAAACCTGAATCTTGATAAACCCGTTTAATCGATAAGTAACGCAATTTTAGTAACCTAGCAGCCGCTTCGTTACCCACCACAGGATATTCGCCTTGAGCAATTCAGATACTAAGCCAACTCCATCACTGGCTTTCTCGACCCTTAAGCTAAAAACCGAACTGCTTGAGAACCTTTCTTCTATGGGCTACAACGAGATGACGCCCATTCAGGCGCAAAGCTTGCCAGCGATTATAGCGGGTGAGGATGTGATAGGTCAGGGTAAAACGGGGTCAGGTAAAACGGCGGCCTTTGGTCTAGGTTTACTAAATAAATTAGACGTTAAGCGTTTTCGTATTCAAACCTTAGTGCTATGCCCAACCCGCGAGTTGGCCGACCAAGTGGCGCAGGAGATCCGTACTCTGGCCCGCGGTATACACAACGTGAAAGTATTAACCCTGTGTGGTGGTGTGCCAATGGGGCCACAAATTGGCTCTTTAGAGCATGGTGCCCATATTATTGTGGGAACCCCAGGTCGGATTGTCGATCACTTAGACCGCAATCGTTTAGATTTAAGTCATCTGAATATGTTAGTGCTTGATGAAGCTGACCGCATGCTCGAAATGGGGTTCCAACCTCAGCTCGATGCCATTATTGAACAGTCACCACGCGAGCGCCAAACGCTGCTGTTTAGTGCGACATTCCCTGAGCAAATTCAATCGATTGCTAAACAAATCATGTATAACCCTGTGATGGTTAAGGCCGCGGTTACCCATGAAAAAAATACCATCGAACAGCATTTTTATCAGTTAGATGACGATAAGTCGCGCATGCAAGCGCTGCAATTATTACTGTTAGAACATAAGCCAGAAAGCGCCGTGGTGTTTTGTAATACCAAGCGTGAAACGCAAAAAGTGGCCGACGAACTCGAGGGTTTAGGCTTTAGTGTTTTGGCCTTGCACGGCGATTTAGAACAGCGCGATAGGGACGAAACCCTGTTGCAATTTGCTAACAAGAGCGCATGCGTGCTGGTGGCTACCGACGTGGCCGCCCGTGGTTTAGATATCGATGCGCTAGATGCCGTATTTAACTACCATGTGGCCTACGATACCGAAGTGCACATTCACCGTATCGGCCGTACTGGCCGTGCGGGCAGTAAAGGCGCTGCTTATACCTTTTATAACGATCAAGACGGCTACAAGATTGCCTTGCTAGAAGAGTACTTAGATCGAGAAATTACCAGTGAATCACTGCCATCATTAAGCTTGCTTGGCAGTGCGCCTAATACGCCAACCATGATCACTCTGCAAATCGATGGCGGTAAAAAAGAGAAACTTCGCCCTGGTGATATTCTTGGCGCCCTGACGGGTGATAATGGCATTGAAGGTACGCAGGTGGGCAAGATCCTCGTGACCGACTACCGTGCTTATGTGGCGGTAAACCGTAAAGTGGCTAAAAAGGCACTGAGCAAGATCACTAGCGGCCGCATTAAGGGTAAGTCTTACCGCGCGTGGTTGATGAAATAAACTGCTATTGAGTGAACAAAAAGCGAAGCCAAATGGCTTCGCTTTTTTGTTTTTTGCGCATCTAACTTGATAGTGCCTTGTCATAATCCCGAGTGCTTGGTCGTAACTAGCGACACTTGCCATTACTGCATCGGTGTCGATGCAGAGTATGATTGCTAAATGAGGAAAAGGCTGATTTACTTTTTTATTCAATCACATAGTTACTGACATCTTTTCGCCATGGGGTGATGAGGGCTGAGCTGCAATAAATCCCAACGGTTGCCATAGAGATCTTCAAATACGGCAACAGTGCCGTAATCTTGCACTTGTGGCTCGCGAATAAAGTGAATGCCTATTGACCGCATATGCTCATAATCGCGCCAAAAATCATCGGTATTTAAGAATAAAAACACCCGTCCTCCGGCCTGATTGCCGATAAATGATTCCTGCTCGGGCTTGGAGGCTTTGGCTAATAGTAGGGCGGTACCATGGGAATTAGGCGGCGCAACCACAACCCAGCGTTTATCTTGCTCGGGTTGATAACTGTCTTCAATCAATTCAAATTTGAGTTTATTAACATAAAAATCAATCGCCTCATCGTAGTCTCTTACTACGAGTGCGATATGGACAATAGTCTGTTTCATCTCGGTATCTCGGTTTTTGATCGCGACTACAACCGCTATTGCAATCGCTATCGCAATGGTTAGTGCATTGCCGCGACAGCATAATCAACTCATGGCGAAAGTGAGTGGCTTGACGTCACTCACTTATTAGCTGCTCATTGTAAAAGCTAAGGGCAAGGTAATCTAAATTGATCTGAGAGTTCATTTAGACGGCTAAGTAACTCAGGGGAGAGGCTGACTTTTAAGCTGTCGATATTCTCTTTCAACTGGTATAAATCTGTGGCGCCAATAATGTTTGAGCCAACAAATTTACGTGAATTAACAAAGGCTAGCGCCATTTGCGCGGGGGATAGATTAAACTCGTGGGCTAAGTCTACGTAGGCCGCTGTGGCATCGAGTGCCATTTGCGAACCAGTATAACGGGCGAAGCGTTTAAACAGGGTTAAGCGCGCACCTTCGGGCCATTGGTTGTTGCAATATTTGCCGCTCAGGGCGCCAAAGGCTAAGGGCGAGTAGGCTAGCAGCGGTAACTCTTCGCGGTGGCTGATTTCACTCATGCCCACCTCAAAACTGCGGTTGAGCAGGTTATAGGGGTTTTGCACTGTGACAATGCGCGGCAGGCCGTGTTTTTCCGCCAGTTGCAGATACTTCATCAGTCCCCAAGGGGTTTCGTTCGATACACCGATATAGCGCACTTTACCTTGGCGAATGACTTCGGCGAGGGCTTCGAGGGTTTCGAGGATCGGCGTTTGCTGCTCAATCTCTTGCTCGTCGTAAAATAATTCCCCGAAGAAGTTGGTATTGCGATCCGGCCAATGTACTTGATAGAGATCGATAGTATCGATTTGCAGGCGTTCGAGCGAGGCATCAACTGCTTGGTGAATGTTGTTCCAGTCTAGCGCCATGTTTTTGCGAATATAGTCACTCTTGCCACCTGGCGCGGCAATCTTAGTGGCGATCACTAAGTCATCACGGTTGCCACGGGCCTTGATATATTGGCCCAAAATGCGCTCGGTTTCCCCTTGGGTTTCCGGTTTTGGCGGCACAGGGTACATTTCCGCAGTATCAATAAAGTTGATGCCACTGCCTATGGCGTAGTCTAGCTGTGCAAAGGCTTCGGCTTGGGTATTTTGTTCGCCCCAAGTCATAGTGCCTAAACAGATTTTGCTCACCTCGAGATTAGAATGCGGTATGCGTCTGTATTCCATCTATTTCTCCTACGGAAACTATCTTATTTCGAGGCTATCAAGCTTTTGCTGTAAAGCAAAGGTTAATGCGGCGCTAAGAATGTTAGTGGGTTAAAAATAACCAATGCCTTGTGGGGATTTTGCTAGGTTTATTGCGACATATTGCGCACTAACTCGCCACTGACTCTGGGTTTTGTGCCTTTGCCCCGATTCGGGGTCTAAGAGGGGGATTTTTGTCTGTTTTTATATAGTTAAGTTATTTCTAAAACAGTTATGACGTAATTATGAATTATTTGTTATAAAACTACATTTGAAGTTTTTGTTCAGAATCCGACTCGATCTTCATCACAAAATAATGCAATTTTACGTATATTACTTACGAAATTGCAGCGGAATGTGACGCCACTATCGGATTATCTGTTAACAAACATCTACCCTAAATTTATCTAAAAATTTTCATGGTTGATATTTGTGATGGCAGATTTTTCAAACCAAGTTATAACGATCAAAAAAGGCCTCGACTTGCCGATTTCGGGTGAGCCTAGGCCGATCATCGAACCCGGTAATAGGCCATCCCAAGTGGCCCTGTTGGGTGAGGAGTATGTTGGCTTAAAACCGACGATGTTGGTGGAAGTCGGCGATAAGGTCAAAAAAGGCCAACCTTTGTTTGAAGATAAAAAAACAAAGGGCGTACTGTTTACCGCTCCCGCCAGTGGCGAGATTGTGGCAATTAACCGTGGCGAGCGTCGAGTCTTACAATCCGTGGTGATCCGCTGCAATGGCTTAGACGCCGATGAGCAGATCCGTTTCGATATCCACACCGATTTACAGGCACTTTCTGCCGAGGTGGTTCAGGCGCAATTGGTTAACAGTGGTCTGTGGACTGCGCTGCGTACCCGTCCTTTCTCCCGTGTTCCCGCGTTAGATAGCAAACCTGCAGGTATTTTCGTGACGGCGATGGATACCAATCCACTCGCCGCCGATCCTAGGTTGATTATTGCCGAGCAGCGCGATGCCTTTAAGGCGGGCTTAGCGGTACTAAGTCATTTAACCGAAGGCAAGGTTTACCTTTGCCAAGATAAGGGCGAAGCCTTAGTCGGTACTGATTTACCAAAGGTTGAAGTGCGCCGTTTTGCTGGCGTGCATCCAGCCGGATTAGCCGGAACTCATATTCACTTTACCTTGCCCGTGAGCATTGAGCGTCAGGTATGGCACATCGGCTATCAAGATGTGATCGCCTACGGCAAGCTGTTCCAAACAGGTGAACTCTATACCGACCGCGTGGTGGCTTTAGGTGGTCCAAGTGTGCTTAATCCACGTTTACTGCGCACTCAGTTAGGGGCAGAGCTGAGCGCCTTAGTGGCCGATGAGATTAAACCCGGTAATAACCGTGTGGTGTCAGGCTCAGTGTTATCGGGCCATACCGCCCAAGGCGTACATGACTTTTTAGGCCGCTTCCACAACCAGGTATCGGTTCTCGCCGAAGATGCGCAGCACCAAGTATTGCCTTGGGTGCGTGGCGGCTCGGACAAATTCTCTATCACCCGTGCGGTAACCTCCCGTTTATTTGGCCTGACTAAATCCTTCGAATTTACCACCCATCAGGGCGGCTCTCAGCGCGCCATGATGGCCTTTGGTCAGCTCGATCGCGTTATGCCATTAGATATTTTACCCACTCTGCTAGTGCGTGACTTAGTGGTGCGAGATACCGATGAGGCGCAGGCGTTAGGCGCATTGGAGTTAGATGAAGAAGATTTGGCCCTGTGTACTTTTGTGTGCCCTGGCAAGTATGACTTCGGTAAAGAGCTACGTGCTTGTCTAGATGTTATCGAGAGGGAAGGTTAATGACGACACAACCTAAAAAACCTGATTTACAGGACGACTACTACGCCACGGGTAAATCGATGAAGGGCTTTGTGCGCTCATTGGTGATCGCGAGTGGTCGCAGCACTAAGGGGCAAGTGCACGTACGTGACGCCATTGACGTAAAACGTACCATGACCTTAGTGGGCCTTTGTTTATTACCCGCCATTTTATTTGGCTTATATAACGTGGGCTTACAGGCTCAGCTCGCACTAGCAAGCGGCTTAACGACGCCAGAAACCTGGAAACTCGCGCTGTTTAACGCTTTAAGCGGTGGCTTAAGTGCCGAGACGGGCGTAATTGGTTTATTCCTCTACGGCTTAAGTTTTTATCTGCCGATTTACTTAACGGCATTGCTGACAGGCCTGTTTTGGGAAGTGGTGTTTGCCAAGGTGCGTCGCCAAGAATTGCACGAAGGCTTCTTCGTCACAGCCTTGTTATTTACGCTGATTTTACCTGTTTCGATTCCGCTCTGGCTGGTGGTAATGGGGATTAGCTTTGGGGTAGTGATTGCCAAAGAGCTGTTTGGTGGTATGGGATATAACTTCCTTAACCCCGCATTAGCTGGCTTGGCCTTTATCTATTTTGCCTATCCTTCAGAAGTGACAACCGTTAAGCAACTGGTTGCCGTGGATGGTTTTTCTGGCGCGACAGCCCTAGCGCAAGCCGCTGCCGGTAAGCTGCAATTTGCCGATTACGCTTGGTACAGTGCCTTTAGCGACCCTAACTGGTGGAATAATTTCTTCGGTTTTACCGTAGGCGCGATTGGTGAAACCAGCACGCTCGCTGTGTTGCTTGGTGGTTTATTGCTGCTGATCACCCGTTTAGCCGACTGGCGTATTGTAGTGGGTGTGATGTTGGGCATGATTGCCACTGCAACCTTGTTCAATGTGATCGGTTCAAGCACTAACCAGATGATGGCAATGCCTTGGACATGGCACTTAGTCACCGGTGGTTTTGCTATCGCGATGATGTTTATGGCGACCGATCCCGTCACGACCTCTTATACCCGCCAAGGCAAGTTCGCCTACGGCGCCTTGATTGGTTTTATGACAATCCTTATCCGTGTGGCTAACCCCAAAATGCCAGAAGGCGTGATGTTAGCCATCCTGTTCGCCAACCTGTGGGCGCCGCTGTTCGATTATCTGGTGGCCCGTGCCAACATCAAACGGAGAGTAAAACGTCATGGTATTTAAGAAAGATACTGTGGTGGGGACCATGATCTTCACCATTACGCTCTGCCTTTTGTGCTCCTTTATGATCACCGGTACCGCAGGCGTATTAAAAGAACGCAAACTCGCGAAAAAACGCGATGAGTTACAACGTTATGTGTTGATGGCGGCCGATGTCAATTTAGGCCAAGGTAATGAGTTTAGAGAGATTTTTGCTAAATCCGTTAAGCCATTATTGATTAATCTCGACACAGGCAAAGTGGACTCTGATGCCAATGTACTCGACTTTGACGAGCGCATGGCGGCGATTAACCCTGAAACCTCAAGCGCCCCTAAAAAGGATATCGCCAAAATCAAGACCCGCGCCAACGATGCCCGCGTGTTTAAGGTGTTCGATGATAGCGGCAAATTAACCAGCGTCGTAGTGCCTTTCTACGGTAAAGGGCTATGGTCGATGATCTACGGTTACGTGGCCGTCGAGCCTGACTTTAATACTATTAAAGGCATGGTGGTTTACGAGCACGGTGAAACCCCAGGTATCGGTGACTTTGTGACTGACCCACATTGGTTATCCCTGTGGAAGGGTAAACAACTCTTTGATGAAAAAGGCAAGTTTGCGATGCGCCTCGTGAAAGGCGGTGCCAAAGAGGGTGATATCCACGGTGTTGATGCTGTGAGTGGCGCGACCATGACAGGCCGTGGCGTACAGCGCGCAATGGAGTTTTGGTTTGGCGTCGAGGGTTTCCAAACCTTCTTCAACCAATTAAAGGCATCGGCTGAGCAAGGTGAGTTGGGAGGTGCAAAATGAGCAACAGTTTATCCATGCGGGACATGCTAGCAGGCCCTGTATTTGCCAATAACCCAGTGGCGATGCAAGTGCTGGGGGTATGTTCGGCGCTGGCGGTGAGTAACTCCATGCAGACGGCCGTGGTGATGACACTGGCGGTGACCTTCGTACTGGTGTTTTCTAACCTGATTATCTCCGCCATTCGCAACTTTATCCCTAATAGTGTGCGGATTATTGCCCAGATGACGGTGATTGCCTCCTTGGTGATTATCGTCGACATGGTATTGCAGGATGTGGCTTACGAACTATCTAAGCAACTCTCTGTATTTGTTGGGTTAATTATCACTAACTGTATCATCATGGGCCGCGCCGAAGCCTTTGCGATGAAGTATCCACCGCACTTAGCTGTGGTCGATGCCGTGGGTAACGCGGCGGGTTATGGCTTGGTGCTGATCAGTGTGGCCTTTGTGCGTGAGCTGTTAGGCACGGGCAATCTATTTGGTCATAGCGTGTTGACTACGGTTGAAAACGGCGGCTGGTACTTACCTAACGAGATGTTTAAGTTGCCACCAAGCGCCTTCTTCCTGATTGGCCTGCTGATCTGGACCATTAACGTGATCCAGCGTAAACGCGGTTAAGGAGCGGATATGGAACACTATATTAATCTGTTTTTACAGGCCACATTCTTAGACAACATGGCGCTGTCGTTCTTCCTCGGTATGTGTACCTTTTTAGCCGTGTCTAAAAAGGTGTCGACCGCTTTCGGCTTAGGCGTTGCGGTTATCGTGGTGATGACCTTAGCTGTGCCCTTAAACCAACTGATCTATGCGAAGGTACTAGCACCGGGCGCATTGGCTTGGGCGGGCATGCCTGGCATCGACTTAAGTTACCTGCAACTGATCACCTTTATCGGTGTGATTGCGGCCTTAGTGCAAATCCTTGAAATGTTTTTAGATAAATACATTCCAAGCCTGTATGACTCCCTCGGGATCTTCCTGCCACTGCTCACCGTAAACTGCGCGATTTTTGCCGGGGTGATTTTTATGGCTAACCGTGATTACAACTTTGCCGAATCGGCGGTGTTTGCCATGGGTTCGGGCACGGGTTGGGCGCTGGCGATTGTGATGCTGGCAGGGCTGCGTGAGCGGATGAAGTTTCATGCGATTCCCGAAGGCTTACAGGGGATTGGTATCACCTTTATTACCACAGGGTTGATGGCACTTGGCTTTATGTCTTTCTCGGGGATCTCGCTGTAACGCGTGGCTGAGAAA
>NZ_AKZL01000046.1:0-37064 GCF_000282755.1 Shewanella sp. POL2 | reverse complement strand
CCCCTGTGTGCCTTGGTTGGGTTTGAAAGCGGCTTTGAACCCTCAGATCGTTTTAGCCTACCTTCGGGACACACGGCAGCCGCTTTTGTGATGGCCACAAGTGTGGCGCAGGTGTATCCCGTGGCTGCGCCTTTTGCTTACGTATGGGCGCTCTGTATTGGTGCCTCACGTATTGCGCTTGGGGTGCATTACCCCTCAGATATTGTCGCCGGTGTTCTGTTAGGTACGGGGGCTGTTTTGCTTGTGCATCCCGTGATTTAACACAATCAGGCACTCATTCGTTGGATACCTCCTTGATTCACTACTATTTCATTCACAGTTAAAGGATAAGCAATGCGAATACTCTACGGAGTTCAAGGCACAGGGAATGGTCATTTAAGTCGTGCTCGAGTGATGGCAAAGGCCTTAGTTGAGCACAATATTCAAGTCGACTTTTTGTTTTCGGGGCGCAAGCCTGAAGATTTTTTCGATATGGAGTGTTTTGGGGAGTATCGCGTACAGGCGGGAATGACCTTTGCGACCCACTCAGGGCGAGTCAATATCACGCAAACGGTGAAGCAGAATTGTTCCTTATCGTTGCTTAAGGATATTCAAGCGCTGGATCTGAGTTGCTATGACCTCGTTCTAAATGATTTTGAACCCGTATCCGCATGGGCGGCGAGGCGCCAGGGAGTCCCCTCGATTGGGATAAGCCACCAAGTTGCATTGACTCATCCTGTGCCTAAATTGGGAAGCACTTGGTTGAATGAGTTACTACTCAACTACTTTGCACCGGTGGATGTGGCTTTAGGATGCCATTGGCATCATTTTGGTTTTCCGATCTTGCCTCCCTTTGTCGAAGTGGATGTCAGCCCTATTGAACATACCCATCAAATATTGGTGTATTTACCCTTCGAAGAGGCGGATGTGATTGCCGACTTTTTTAAGCCTTTTACGGATTATCAGTTTTTGGTGTATCACGCCAAGCAGCCTACCAAACGCATTGCCGATCATATTCAATGGCATGGGTTTAATCGTGATGGATTTAAACAGCACTTAGCGACTTGCGGCGGTGTGATTGGTAATGCCGGATTTGAGCTGGCGAGTGAGGCGCTGACCTTAGGTAAAAAGTTGTTGGTCAAGCCGCTGATTGGTCAATTCGAGCAGCTATCGAATGTGGCAGCGCTACAATTATTGGGCGCGGGTGACAGTATGATGAGCTTAGATATCAGCGCGGTTAAGCGTTGGCTTAAGGCCGCATCGCCAAATCCCATTGCCTATCCGCAAGTCGGTGATGCTTTAGTTAAATGGATAGGGAGTGGTCAGTGGCAGAATACTACACCATTGTGCGCCGATCTTTGGAGCCAAGTGAAATTGCCAGACACATGGCGCTAAGATTGATGTGAGCACTGTGATAAAAGGTTATTTCCGCTCTAGCTGGGAATCTGGGGTTAGCGTATAATTTGGCCAATTTGCTGTTAGCCCCAGCAGCGTGTCTTTATTGGCCTAGTCTGGCCACAATTTAGTTGTCATAAATGAGCCTTAAGAAGTTTACTCAGTACAAGTTACTGTTTTTAATGTTGTTGTCCCTCGGTATTTTGCTTCCTTTTATTCCCGACCAAGCCTACCACATGCCCGGCCCTGATACAGCCAAGCAAAATCTGCATGTGATTGAATTTAACGATCAAGGCCAGCCCCACAATGATGGACAATGGCAAGCGCTTAAGGCGCGGATTTTACAACCCAATAATGGCACTGCGCCTGAGTTGCTGATTTTTGTCCATGGCTGGCACCATAGTGCCAATCCCAAGGATGAAAACTTTGTCGCTTTCGAGCAGTTTTATCAGCAAATGGCGGCCTCTGATTCTCAACGAAACTTGCTCGGCTTATACATCGGCTGGCGGGGAGATAAGTACGATCCTTTCTGGCTCGATGGTTCGGATGATGCTACTAGTTGGATTGAACCATTGGATTTCCCGACTATTTTGCAGCGTAAAGCCGTAGCAAAACGCATAGGGCAAACGGGTTTATCGCAGTTACTGGATAAATTGGATGGATTGGTCGCTGAGCATCAGTTACTGCGTTATACCGTTATCGGTCATAGTCTTGGTGGCTTAGTCGTGTTGCACGCCAGCAAAGATAGAATTAAGGCGGCTATCGATACTGAGCAAGATAACCCGAATCTATTCTTACTGTTAAACCCAGCAGCGCCAGCGCAGGATTTTAAGCCGCTCGATACTTTGATGAGCTTAGATAGGCAAAAACCGAGTATGGTGGTGTTGCAATCTAAGGGCGATTTTGCGGTAAAAGAGGCGTTTAATTACATAAAAGATGGCGAACGGGCACTGGGTAACTCTTGGGCTATAACCCATGATATCGATAAATGTTCAGGCGGTAACTGTGCTACGCCGATGAAAATGCCTTCAGCATTAATGGCTCACGATCAGCTTCCCGGTTGTATGATGACGTTGCCGCATTCGGGCTGGAAAATTCGAGCCCGCTTACAGGCAAGGCGCAGTGTGCAGACCTGTCCCGATGCCAATATGCAGGCGGTTTGGGTGCTCGCTGTGTCCGATGAAATTGTCTCTGGGCATAATGGGATCTTAACGTCGGATCACGCTAAGGCGCTGTCCGAGGTGATGGGTATGATTGATTTATATCGAAATCAATTGCCTAAACATGCGGTTGAAAGCCCAGCGAATGAAGATTTAGCCACCCTTGCGCCAGAGCCTGAAGCCACAAATACAACCAGTGGCCAAACGAGTACTCCAGACGAGCCTGTGGTTATTGTTGAACCTGTTGCTGAAGCTGAAAACCCATCACAGCAACCAGAGCCTCCAGTACCGATTAAGACAGAATCAACCTTGGAATTGCCACCGCGGGAAGGTGTAAAGGAAGAATCGCCACAGGCTAATCCAGCGAATGAGCATCAACCGCTAGAGGAAACGCCACCTCGACCTAAAGTTGAGAATGAGTAACTCATTACTACAATTGGGTTACCACAATCTCGGCGGTAAAATGAGCATATGGAAGTGCGCACTTTATTGATTTTTCATTTGCCATTTACGCCAACTTAGCAGCAGTAACGAGATTAGCAACAGACTAACGATCGCCCATGTAGGGTATTTATGTTGATGATAAAACGCGAGTATTGGGGCGATTTCATCGCGGATTAACACTGGCCCTAGACCAAAAAGAGTCACCCAAATGCTGGTGGCGAGTAGGTTTCCCATCACGAATTGCTTAAAGGGCATTTTGGCTAGCCCGCAGCCTATAAACATAAACTGCTTAAGCCCTTCGACAAAGCGGCTGAGTACTAAGGCGGCAATGCCATACTGGCCAATCACACTGTGGATCTTGTCCTCAAGCTGCGGCTTTATCCAACCTTTTCGCAGCAATACCTCACCGAAGCGGCGACCGATAAAGTAGCCCAAACTGTTGCCACTCAGGGCGGCGATGCAGGCAACGATGAGGACTAATGACAGCGACATTTGCCCCGTTGCAGCGAGTAAACTGGCGACAATCAGTAATGATTGTCCCGGTGCAGGAATCCCAAATCCCTCGACGGCAATGGCCACAAAGAGCAGCAGATAACCGTATTGCTGCAACCAAGGTGTCATTTCGGTGATAAGGTGTTGTAAGGCTTCTGGCATGATTAAAACAGAGTGCGAGAATGAATCATCCCATCTTACTCGGCGCAGCCAAATTTAGGATAGCTTTATGAGCAAAGTTTCATGCCGATTTTAAGGAGTGGAACATTTTTAAGGCACAAAAAAGCCGAACTGAGTTCGGCTTTTTATGCATGACAACTGAATGGGCGCTTAAGCGAAAGCGGCCTGCAGTTGTGGCACAACTTGCTTCTTACGGCTTAATACGCCGTCTAACCACACTTTGCCATCGACTGGGGTTTTACCGTAGGCACGGTTAACCAGATCGGCATCGTCAGAAACCACTAACAGCTCTGAGCCTTCCTTCATAATGTCAGTCAGCAGTAACAGTACGCTGTGACGGTTGCCTTCAACTTTCAGTGCTTTGATATCGGCTTCCAGCTCGGCTTTGATTGCATCAAATACTGACAGATCAATTACTTCTAATTGGCCGATACCGACTAAGTTACCGTTCATGTTGAAGTCTTTAAAGTCGCGCATCACGAGGTCGCGTGCCGGCGTGCCTTCAACGGCAGACTTCACTTTGAACATTTCCATGCCCAGTGCTTTAAAGTCTTCGATGCCTGCGATTTCGGCTAAGGCTTCAACGCAGCGAATATCAGCTGTGGTGCAAGTCGGTGATTTGAAGATCACTGTGTCGCTCAGAATAGCGCACATCATAATGCCAGCGATGTTCTTAGGGATGGCGACTTGATGGAAGTCGTACATCATCTTAATGACCGTATTGCTGCAACCAACAGGGCGGATCCAACACTCTAATGGCGTATCAGTGGTCAGATCGCCTAGTTTGTGGTGATCCACAATCCCCACGATAGTCGCTTTGGCGATATCGTCTGGTGCTTGAGTCAGTTCAGAGTGGTCAACAATGTAGACCTGCTCGCCAGCATAGCTGGTTTTGTATTCTGGCGCTTCAAAGCCAAAACGCTCCAGAATAAAAGCGGTTTCGGGTGATAACTCACCTAAACGTGCGGCAACGGCTTCTTCACCGATTTGGTTTTTTAGATAAGCTAACGCGATAGCACCACAGATTGAATCAGAATCGGGGATTTTGTGACCGACAACGTACATAGGCATTTCAGGGACTCTCCTTTAAATTTGTGGCAATTTTAACAATATTTCGTCGGATTCGGAAATAGCCAAAGCGCATATCGCTGCACCTTAAGCGGCTATTTCTGTCAAAACTTAGGCATTGTTGACTCAGATTTTAGATTTTCACTTTTATCACGACTTTACGCACCGCTGTCGGTGTATCACTCGTGCCGGGCATATGCATGTCGCCAGGGAAAAAGAGCGCAAACATCCCTGCCTTTAGTTGAATGTAGGAGGCGTTGGCTTTATTCGACTCGTAATCAAACTCGGCGTAATCGTGCTTTTCGAAATAAGGTTTTGAGGGTGTCTGGTCGGCCAATGGCAGATAACCAAACTCTTCTTCGCCGCTGACCACATACTGTACATCGATGTATTTTTGGTGTACTTCAAAGGGTTCCGTCGATTGTGGCTTGGTGTGGTAATCGTTGACGATCACGAAAATATCCTCGCCATCGAGGGGATAATTGCCAACGGGCAGTTGGCTAAAGTCTGTGCTGGCAAGATGTGCTAATGCCGTGGCAATGCGTGGGCTGAGTGATTGATAAATATGGCGATTAGCTAAGGTATCGACAATCATGGGGTACTCGATATGGCGTAAGTAAATGAGTGAATTGTAAAGATTATAATCAGTTCACCGCCGTTAGAACATAAGCGATAGACATAAAAAACAGGCCATAAATGGCCTGTTTTGATGGTTTGCGGCTTAGTAAGTGTACTTAGCCTCGAGGAAGTAGTAACCCCCATTAAATCCAAACGGCGTGTTGGTTAATGGATAGACGAAAATACCATTGAAGTTATTGTCATCTGGGCGTTTTTCAGGATACACATCAAACAAGTTTTGTACGCCAGCGGTGAAGCTTAAAGCATCGGTTGCGGCGTAGCGTACGGATAAATCCATCACCCATTGGTCGCTGTAATTCACATCACCCGTTGAGTAACCCACAGTGTAATCACCGAAATAGCTGAGGCGAATGTTAGTCTTAAAGTCACCTAATTCATGGGTCAGACCTAGGTTACCCGTATTGTGCGGCGTGGCAGAGGTCATGCGGGTTTGTTCGATATTATCGAAGAGTTTAGGGCCGAGTCCGTCCAAAATCTCAGGGAAATGAATATCTTGGATTTCAGTCTTATTGTAGGCATAGGCTAAGTTCGCCCGTAAATCGCCCCAAGAGCCGATATCAAAATCTTGGCTCACTACTAGATCAACGCCGCGAGTACGGGTATCGACGGCGTTAATAAAGAAACGTGCCGATTCCGCATTGGTATTGGCCAGCGCTGCGGCAACTGCGGGTGAGTCGTTTGGCGTCACTGAGCTTGAGAGGATAATCCTGTCATCGATTGAAATCTGATAGGCATCCAAGGTCAACGCTAAACCCGTATCATTGGTGTAGACCAAACCTAAGCTGAAGGATTGCGACAGCTCTGGGGCGAGCTCGTTAATGCCAAGGGCCTTAGTGACTGGCGATAAGGTGTTGAAGGTGCCTGATTCGATAGGCACTAACTGGCCCGCAGTCGGATCAGGATTGAACAGGGTCGAGATATTGCTGAAGTACAGCTGTTGTACGCTCGGCGCTCTAAAGCCTGTGTTTACTGTGCCGCGCAGCGCTAAATGGTCAGTGAAGTCGTAACGACCCGCGAGCTTCCAACTGGTGTTGCCACCAAAGTCAGAATAGTTTTCGTAACGTAGCGCTGCCGCCCAATAAAACTCAGTGGTTAATTGGTTTTCAAGCTCGACATAAACACCGGTATTGTCGCGAGTTTCATCGACTTCTGATTCAGGCGTAAAGCCAGTGAAGCCTTGGCTACCCGCTGCTCGGTTATCATAACCGCCATTGATGTAAGACCCCGGTTCGCCCGCCTCAATCTGATAACCGTTTTGGCGCCAAGAGACACCCGTCGCCACTAAAATCTCTGAGTCATTGGCGAAGTTATAGTAGCGCGAGGCATCGATGTTTAGGTTTGCTTCGCTGGTGGACAGGGTTCCAGCATCGAATTCCGTCGGGCTGTCTGGGCCGAGTGATGCGTTTAGGGTGTTTACAATGTTGTATTCGAACGAGTTTCCGCCATAGCCCGCAGAAGTGTCGATATTCCATTCACTGAGGGTGAACTCATAGCCTAAGACTAATGATGAGTCGATGATCTTAGGATTTATCTGCGGTAAAAAGCCGTCGGGATACAGCTCTGTCAAGTTACGGCCATCGAGCGCGCGGCGATAAAATGCGCCGGATTTGGTTTCACGTTGGCTAATGCCACCAAAGGCATAGAGTTTGCTGTCGTTTGAGAAAGGCTGCGCCGCGTTGATAAATAAGCCTAAGTTATCGTATTCGGCGTCGCCCACTTGGTGGCTCTTGCGGTTGAAAGTCGCTTCGCGTGGATCAGCAGAACCATCTGGCAGTTTAGGGTATTGTTGGCGAGGGTCTAAGCCTGCGCGGTTGGTGCTGTCTTTATGGTGGGCTTCGACGCCAATATTCACAAAACCGTCGTTGTTAAAACTCATCCCGTGGTTCACACCTACGCGCCATTGTTCACCGTCACCCAGATAGGTTTGGCCCGCTTGAGCCGAGACGCTACCGCCTTGGTCGTTGTCTTTTAAGACTACGTTGATAACACCAGCAATCGCATCTGAGCCGTATTGCGCCGAGGCGCCATCACGCAGAATTTCAATGCGTTTAATGGATGTCATCGGGATTGCGTTCAAATCAACGTTAGATGAACCCTTGCCGACAGTGCCACTTAAATGCACTAGCGCCGAACCATGGCGGCGTTTACCGTTTACCAGTACTAGCGTGTGGTCTGGCGACAGGCCGCGTAAGCTGGCAGGACGCACCGCATCTGAGCCATCGGTCACCGATGAGAAGGGGAAACTGTAACTTGGCGCGGCAAATTGCAGCGCCTTAGCGGTTTCGGTCATACCAGTGGATTCGAGTTGCTCCGCGGTAATGATATCGACGGGGGCAACGCTGTCGGTTGCGGTGCGCAGGGCGATCCGCGAGCCGACGACTTCAATTTTCTCAACGTTGCTGGCCTGTTCTTCTGCGTGTACGACAGGAAAAACCAAAGTTGAAGATACTGCTAATGCGATAACGGCTGGACGCATAAAACCTCTCAATGTGGATTAACCTTAAGCTGGAACGAAAACATTGAACCAACGAAAGTAACAATTCGATAGGGCGAAGGTTATCACTGTAACAATTGTTACATCTAGACAGAAAAGAACTAACTCAGAGCTTACTGTTCTAGATAATCATTTAAAGCTAGTCGAATATGTCGCCACAGCTCATATGATTGGCTAAGTGAATAAAATCATCTAGATCCATTAGGTTTGCTGAAGGTTTATCGCGCTTGGCGGCTGTGTTTTAATGGCGGAAAGCCTCAGGTTTGAGGCACTTTAAGGAGTTAAGTTTTGCCCGCATTACGCTTTCTTGCAGGTCCTACGGCCTTTAACATTATCAGGGAGCAAGGTCTGCATCCCGATGCTTTTACACAACTATTGGCGGCATCCGGTGGACCCAAATGGTTAGGGATTGCGGGTCTTGATAAGTATCTTTTTGCTGAATTTTTTAAAGATAGACAAACGCCGCTATACACCTTAGGGGCATCCTCTGGCGCCTGGCGTTTAGCCTGTTTGGCGCAGCAGGATCCACTACAAGCCTACGCACGTTTAGAGGATTACTACATTGGCCAGCGGTATGAAACCATACCGACGCCGCATGAGGTGAGCGAGCAGGTAAAGGGCATAGTCCAAGGTATTCTTGGCGAGACGGGTGGGCGCGAGATAGTCAATCATCCCTTTATTCATAGTCACTTAATTGCCTGCCGCGCTAAACACATCAATCGTCTTAGCCATAAATTGCCATTAGCGGCTGGGCTAGCGATGGCGGCTGCGACCAACCTCATTAGCCGCAAAACCTTGGGCTGGCATTTCGAGCGGGTGGTGTTTAGCCAGCAAGTGGCAGCATCACCTTTTAAGCAACTTGACGATTTACCCAGCCAGCAGGCGAGGCTCACCGAGGCCAATATGGATGCTGTGATGTTGGCAACGGGTTCTATTCCATTAGTGCTTGCGTCAGTCTCACGGATTGATGGCGCGCCCGCGGGGCAATACTATGATGGCGGCATCACCGACTACCACTTCGATTTGCCCTTATCCCATGCCACAGGTTTAACCTTGTATCCGCATTTTTATCCCCATATGAGCCCCGGATGGTTTGATAAATCCTTAACCTGGCGCCGTGCACGCACCAATTACGATAACGCTTTGGTATTGGCGCCTTCGGCGGAGTTTGTGGCTTCGTTACCTTTTAGTAAGGTGCCCGACCGTGAAGACTTTAAGCAATTGGATACGTCGCAGCGGATGCAGTATTGGCGCCGCTCTGTTGCCTTTAGCGAACGCCTAGCCGATGAATTTGCCGAGGTGTACGAAAAAGGAAATATTGCCGAACACTTAGCACCGCTGTAAGGAAAGAGCGGCAAGCAAGCCTAAATTCTTTTTTGCTGTCAGCGACTTTAGGAAGGAAATTATTTCTCCTGCTACACTCTAAATTAATAAGGAGTGGCTAATTTTTGTTCGCTCCGATGTCAGTGGGCAGGAGGTTGCTATGCAAACACGAGAAATGGCGTTAATTATGCGCGATGCCTTGTTGCTGCCACAGGGAAGGATTGAAGTCCGCGTGGTCGAACCGGGTCAATTACGTATGGTCGCGGATGTCTTGAAAGGCAAATATCATTTAGCCTTTGCGGCGATGAAACCCAGTGGTACTCCTCCCTGTTATCCCACAGCCACTCAGTGCGACATCATCGATTTCAACCAACTGGAAGATGAGTCCCTCAGCATAGTGTTAGAGGGGCGCCAAAGGGTTAGCATTCTCTCAGCGGCGCAAGCAAAAGATAAGCTGTGGATGTCCCGCACTTTGCCTTGCCAAAATTGGCAAGAAGAGCCGATAAAAGGGGAGTTCGAACTGATCAGTGCTGCCCTTGAACAATTCTATGAGGTGAACCCTGACTTACTGGAGTTGTATTCCCAAGTGCATTTAGAGGATGCGGCTTGGGTGAGCCAACGTTGGTTAGAAGTGCTGCCCATGTATAACCGCGATAAGCTGGTGCTGGTGAATCAACCCGATTGCCACAAAACCATGGATTTTGTATTACAACTTATCAAGTCCCATGTGGACTGAAAAACCACACCAAGGCTAAAATAGCGGCTCATTATCGCCGCTAGTTGTTTCTATGACTCAAACCGCCCGTGCCGCCCAACCTTCTTTTGTGGTTCTCCCCCTAGAAGTGGTTGATAAACCAACCGTATTTTCTTTTTTGATCGAGCATTATGCCCATATTGGCGAAGCAGTTTGGCGTCAGCGCATCCTCGATGGCAAAGTGCATTGGCAAGACGGCAGCTTAATTGGATTAGATACCGCCTATCGCCCGACGGCGAGGGCATATTACTACCGTGAAGTCCCAGTGGAAGCGAAAGTCCCCTTCGAGTCGCCGATTTTGTTTCAAGATGACAACCTCATCTTGGCCTACAAACCGCATTTTTTACCCGTCACCCCCAGCGGCGATTATGTCAATGAGTGCCTAGTGCACCGTTTACGCTTAAGCACTGGGATAGACACTATCGCTCCAGCCCATAGGTTAGACCGGGAAACCGCTGGCGTAATCCTGATGACGACTCGCCCAGAGACGCGGCATATTTATCATCAGCTATTTATCGATGATGCGATCCGTAAAGATTATCAAGCGATTGCCAAACTCACTCCTGGACTTTTGGCACAATATGCCAGTGGCGAATTAACTTTGCCAAAGCATTGGACGGTCAAAAATCGCATGCAACGCAGCGAACCCAGTTTTACCATGAAAATAGTTGAAGGCATGGCAAATACTCACTCGGAGATAAGCTTGGTTGCGATTAAAGGCGAGTTTGGTTTATTTCATTTAAGCCCTATTACCGGTAAAACTCACCAATTGCGGGTGCATATGCAAAGTCTTGGTATGCCATTATTAAATGATCGCTTTTATCCGACATTATTACCTAAAGGGCCGGATGATTTTACCAAGCCACTACAACTCTTAGCGCAGCGATTACGTTTTGTCGATCCAATCAGTGGTCGCACGCACGATATTCAATGTGATGGATTAACGCTTTAGTCAGCGGAAAGCATTATTGCCACAATGAAAAAAGTGGGCTAGTGCAATATGATTGTGTGGTTTTCTCAGCGATGATAAGAATACAGACGGAATTACGCTCGCTAGCAGTAAGGAGTCTTGTATTGGTTGTTTGAGGGAAGTAATAGCATGACCAAATCTGCAATCATTTCAATTTTGCTCTGTCTCGCAGTGCTTTTAGGCGCCATGTATGTTGGTAACTGGACGAAACATCCTTATGTTCATGAGTTGACAACAGAGATCCGTAAAGCGAGTGCGGTAATCGAACCCAAAAAGCCAAGTGCAGAGATCATGCAGGAGGATGAGAGTAAAGCCGAATCGTCATCCTCACCAAAGGTCATTTGGGATCAGATGTTAGATAATACCTCGCCGCTAAAGCGTCCCGAGTCACAGCTATTTAATCAGAGCTTACCCAAGCAAGAAGATAGCGCGGTAACGCCAGCTAATTCGGCCGTGGTTGAAAAGCGTGTTGAACCGTTGCAATAAGCTATTCTTGCCTCGGTGGTTCGAACCGAGTTTCGCTCATATCCCCATGTAATACGGCAATTTTAGTGGGCTCGCCATTATCCGCTAATACCAAAATGCCGATGCCGCTGCGGTTGACTAAACGCTTGCTCCGTTCGCCATTTGGCCGTCTGCCCCGTAATGACATTCGCTTTCGCTTGGTAAATAGGTTCAATGGTGAGAAGTGGCCGTAAAGCCAACCATTGAGCTTGTCGAAAAGTGGCAGCAGTTTTTCGGGGAACTGGTTTTTAATCCCGCTACAGGTAATTTGGTAAATCTTTGGGCTGCTACGGCGAAAGCGAATGCTGATGTCATAGGCAAAGGAATAGTGCACATCCCCCGAGAGGATCACAAATTGCTCTGGGGTCTTGCGGTGCATAAAGATGCTTAGCAAAGCATTGGCTGCGCCCGGATGCGCCATCCAGTTTTCCGCATCGACCAGCAGCGAAGCGCCCATAAAAGTGGCGATGCGTTGCACTGCCTCAATCACTTTGACCCCAAACATCGGCGCGGGCGAGACGATAATGACCTTAGATTGACCAAGTAGCGCCTGTTGTAAATCCATTAAGGCTTCCCAATCCATTAGGCCTGAGGGTTTGGCGAGATTAGATTCACTGCGCCAGCGGCGGGTGCGGGTATCTAACACAACCAGCTTAGGCGAAGTGTCTAAGGTGTAATGCCATTGCTCGAATTTGAGTAATAGATCGATTAATTCATCTTGGGTTTCTGGCGCTGGGCGGGCGAAAAAACCATCTAACAACGGTCGAACCTCTGCATCAAACTGGCTCGGTGCGTTACCTAAACCTTGGAATAAGGTATAGGCAATCAAGGCATTACCAATAATTCGCTTCGAAAAGGCATGGCCGTAGGCCGCCTGCTCCCACTTGGCGGTGAGGTTCCAATCGTCGGTGATGTCATGGTCATCAAACATCATATACACGGGAATATGCGCCATCAGGCGCCTAACCTGAGTGAGTCCCGCTTTAAAGGCCAGTAAGTTTTGCCATTCTTTTTGCCACCGCAGCTTGTTGGCGGCAGAGAGACCGTCGACATCCTTGGGTAAATCAACCAACTCCCATAGTTCGGGCGACCAAGTGAGTAGGTATAGGGCGATCATTTCACTCAGGCTAACTAAATGGTTTTCTGCGATGGATGAGGTAAATATCGGATGGTTGACATACCAGCGCCAAAGCGCAGTTTTGGCGGGATATTCGGTACGTGGCAGCAGCGTTTTATGGCGTAAGTACAAGCTATCGGCTTGATAACGGATTGCCTCGCTTCCCGCAATAGTGGCGCCGTGAAAGGCTTCATGGTGCAGGCCGAGTTTTTCGATCACCTGACCAATGGCGCATAACATGGGGCCAGCCACATCATCCACATAAACTTGATCGCCACTGAGCATTAACAGGGCTGGGCGCTGCTGCGAATCCTTATCGATAAGTGTTGCTAGCTTAGTATCGGCGGCGACTAAGGCATCCTCGCTATGGTGGTGGGGGTTGCGGCATGAGCCATGCCATACCTGTTTGAGTTCGGTGCAAAAGTAA
Source organism: Shewanella sp. POL2 (assembly GCF_000282755.1). NCBI lineage: Bacteria > Pseudomonadati > Pseudomonadota > Gammaproteobacteria > Alteromonadales > Shewanellaceae > Shewanella > Shewanella sp. POL2. The sequence continues at coordinate 24,118 of NZ_AKZL01000046.1, read as the reverse complement.
ACCTGGGGTGAGTCGGCACCGCTATAGTGCAATCCATTGACACCATTGAAAATATCGCCAATCCCCTTAGCCGAAACGCGGTATGGAATAGCCGTTTCAGGCGTAAGCAGTGTAGGTCGCGACACACTAATCAAATACTGAAAGGCGTGCTTGCCGAGTGGGATGCAATGCACTTCTTCCTCTGTTAACCCATAGCTTTGCTCCCCTAAGGCCAGTTGTAATTCAGTCAATGGCTCGCGGCTCACAAACCAGAGGGTAAAGTGCGAGGCATCGCAGTGGCGCAGCATCGGGCCTGCGAGGATAAGGGGAAGTGCTTGAGTCAAATTCAGCCTTTTGTTGTTAATCAGGTCGAGTGGGATAAACCCAAATCAGCTTAAGTACGGGCAAATAAGAGTAAACAAGTGCGTTGAATATGAAAAGCTTTTAGAATTATCCGCCAAATGGGTGGCTAAGTATCGCGGGGCAATATGGCAAATATTATGGTGACGGGCGCAACCGGATTACTCGGCAGGGCGGTCGTTAAACAGTTAACTGCCGCAGGGCATCGGGTGATTGCCACCGGCTTTAGCCGCGCCGAGGCGAATATCCATCGGCTCGATTTAACCCAAGCTATTACAGTAGAAGCCTTTATTGCCCAAGAACGGCCAGAGGTTATCGTGCACTGCGCCGCAGAGCGTCGCCCCGATGTGTCCGAGCGCTCGCCTGAGCAGGCTTTGACGCTTAATCTTAGCGCCAGCCAAACCCTCGCAAAGGCCGCTAAACAGCATGGAGCTTGGCTGCTGTATATCTCAACCGACTATGTGTTTGATGGCACAACGCCGCCCTATGCCGAAGATGCCGCGCCCAATCCGGTTAACTTTTATGGTGAGTCTAAATTACAGGGCGAAACCTGTGTGCTGAATACCGACAGCCGTTTTGCGGTATTACGTTTACCGATCCTCTACGGCGAAGTGACTCAACTGAGCGAATCTGCGGTATTAGTGTTAATCAATCAATTGTTAGATAGCAGGCCGCAGCGGGTCGATGCTTGGGCCATTCGCTCGCCCACCTCGACGGCGGATATTGCTGGCGCCATCGCTAAGCTGATCAAGCGGCAATTACATGCTGCCGATGTGTCAGGGATTTATCATTTTAGTGCGCCGCAAACCATGACTAAGTACCAAATGCTACTGGGCTTAGGTGAGTTATTGGCAATTGATACTGCGCATTTAACTCCAGAAATGACACCGATGGATAGCGCTAAAAGGCCGCAGAACTGCACCTTAAGTTGCGGGCGTTTAGCGGCGCTGGGCATTTATTCTGAGTTGGAATTTAGCGCAGGGCTTAATCAGGCGCTCGCTCAATCCAGTGCAGCACTTGCGGCTGCTGGCCTTAAGCTTAAGGAATAATGATGGTTAAAATTTTAGGAGCGAATCTGCAAGCGGCCGACCAAGTCGCGCTGCTGCGCACCTTAGGTTTATTGCTGCAAATTGGTTTGACGTTGTTTGCCGCCGATACCTTTGGCCTGAGTTTGCAAATGGAGCCGCTCATGCACGTGTTTGTGCTGGAGGTGCTCTATCTTTCGCTCACATTAGCATTACGTAAACCCTTGTTTGCGAAAGAGCGCGGCCTGTTTATTGCCCTGAGTCTGGATACGTTGTTTTGGATTTCTTGGCTGTATTTTTCGGGCGGGGCGACCAATGCGTTTATTTCGCTATTATTGTTACCTATCGCCTTGGCTGCGGTCACATTGCCTATTTGGGCGCCTTGGAGCTTGACCGCGATATCAACGCTTGCCTATAGCCTGATGATTTTTACCGTGCCAGAGTCGCAGATGCAGCACCATGGCATGGATATGAGTTCCCACTATTTAGGCATGTGGTTTAACTTTGTGATTTCAGCCTTAGTGCTGACCACCAGTGTGGCACTGATCGCCAAACGGATGCGCCGTCAGGATGCGCAGCTTGCCTATATGCGCGAAGGACAACTGCGGCAGGAGCAGTTAGTGGCGCTCGGTACTGTGTCGGCGCAAATGGCCCATCAATTAGCTACACCACTCTCAACACTGCATTTATTGCTCGATGAGTTAAGGGAAGAAACCCCTGAACCCTCAATAACCTTAGTTGAAATGGAAACCGCACTGGGGCGTTGTGAGCACACCTTGGCGGAGCTGCGATTGGCGACCGAGTCGATTCGTGACCGTCGTCAGCGGCCTCAAAATATCACTGAGCTGGTGGCTGGATTAAAACAGAAAACCCAGTTATTGATGCCGCAAACAGAACTCAATTGGTTGATAACCTGTGAGCCTAAGCTGCTAGAAGAAAAGCAGATCTTAACCGATATGAGCTTAACCCCCGCGATTATGGCCTTGATTGAAAATGCCGCCCGCGCCAGTGTCGAAACCATAGGTACTTCGCAGGTGGATATTAGCGTCGATTGTTCGCCAAGCGAGGGGCAGGCTTATTTGCAGATCCGTGATTATGGCGCGGGTATCGCCCCTTCATTATTGCCACAATTAGGCACCTTATTAATCGAAAGCCCTAAAGGCTTAGGCGTGGCCTTGTTACTGAGCCATGCTAGCTTGGAGCGTTTAGGGGCGGAGCTTATTCTGGCAAATCATCCCCAAGGCGGCACAGTGGCGCAAATTCGTTTTACACTCTTGGCGCCTAAAGTACCAACTGGAGAAACAGTATGAAACGGCTATTGATTATTGAAGATGATCAAGCGCTTGCAGGTATTTTAGCGCGGCGTTTGACCCGCCATGGGTTTGAATGTCGTTTAAGTCACGATGCCAGTAGTGCCCTGCTGGTGGCGCGGGAGTGTTGCCCAACCCATATCCTGCTGGATATGAAATTGGCCGAGGCCAACGGCCTGAGTTTAATTGTGCCGCTGCGTAATTTGTTACCCAAAGTGGTGATGGTGCTACTGACGGGCTACGCCAGCATTGCTACCGCGGTGGAGGCGATTCGTCTTGGTGCCGATAACTATCTGGCTAAACCCGTCGATACCCAAACCCTGCTAGCTGCCTTTGAGCTGGATGCTTACCCTAATACCTTGCAAGAAGATGATGTTGACGACTCACCGCTTAATCCTAAACGGCTGGAGTGGGAACATATTCAGCAGGTGCTCAATGCTAATCAGGGCAATGTGTCGGCTACCGCTCGGCAACTGGGTATGCACCGCCGTACCTTGCAGCGTAAGTTATTAAAGAAACCGGTGAGTGAAACGGGCCGCTAAAGTAAACGAGTATTCGCTCAAGGAAGGAGGCGTGGAATGCGTGAGTATGATGGTGTTGAGGTGCGTTATCGCAGGCCCGATGCTGATTTAGCTAAAAGCTTACAAGTGGTTGAAAATCTATTGGGCTTTGCCCCGGAGCCGCAGCAGTTAGACTTTGATTTATCCTTTTGGGCGGGCGGTGCTGGGGTGCTTGATAAACTGGCGATCTCCTGCAATATCACGCCCGAGCAGTGGCAAACTCTCAAGCAAAAGCTGGACTTATATTCCCCCGAAGAGATGGTTGCGAGGGATGATTGCCGCGAAGACTTTATCTGGTTAGTTGCCGACGATGAGGAGTGCTGTGATATTTTGGCGACTTCAGCGCAGTTTATTAACGACAATAAAGCTGCCTTCCAAGAAACTTGCCTTGAATCCCATGCCATTTATTTCAGCTATATGAGCGATGTGAACGGCTGGACCGCCGTATGGGAGCTAGGTGGCCGCATCAATTATGCCTACTTTTGCCAGGGTTAAGAGGTGCCAAGGTTTATCTGTATCAGTGCTAAACGCTTGTGTCGCTACCAAGGCAGTTCTACCCCATCGTAGGCCAAAAATTGCCCTGTTTGAGTTGGGGTGGCATTGGTAATAATGCCCACTAAACACTGGGCTACGTACTCTGGTGTAAACAATTTATCTTTGGGCACACTCTGCTGAAAAGGTTTGGATAGTGGCGTATCTGTGGTGCCGGGATGCAGTGACAGCACCACGCAGTGTTTGATGCTTCTTTGCCATTCAATCGATAGCGTTTTAAGGAACATATTCAGCGCCGCTTTCGAGGCGCGATAACTGTACCAGCCACCCAAGCGGTTATCGCTTATGCTGCCGACTTTGGCCGAAATCACCGCAAATCTTGCTGAGTTACTTTGTTTTAAGGCATGGTAGAAGTGTTTTGCCAGCAGCATGCTGGGAAGGGTGTTTAGCTTGATATTATCCAGGAAAAAGTCCCCATCGAGGGTCTGTAAGCTTTTTTCTGGCCCCTTATCCTCGGTGTGCAGCATGCCAATACAGTTAATCAGCCAATCTAACTGGGGGATATTTTGACTCAGTTGCTTAATTTCCTCCTCAAGAGTGATATCCAACTGATGCCAGATAACGCCATCGTCTCGCCCAGTATCGGGCCGATGATGTTTATAGGTCGCATGAATATTGGCCTCGGGATAGGTTTCGCCAAGCTTATTGACCATCGCTTGACCTATACCACCGCTACCGCCCAGTACTAGAATATGCATGGCTTTTCTCCTCAATACTCAGTCGTTATAGCCATTCAAGTTGCGCTAGATGCTGTTCCGCAGTGGCCAGAATTGCCTGTTTAACCGACTCCTCAGTGTTATCCCAAGTGCGGTATAGCATGGCGATGCGTGGATTATGGGTGAGCTGTGCGCGGTGTTTATCCATAAAGCGCCAATACAGGCTGTTCAATGGGCAGGCTGATTCGCCGCTACGTTCTTTTATCTTGTAATGACAACTGCCGCAGTAATCACTCATTTTATTGATATAACTGCCGCTGGCGGCGTAAGGTTTAGTACCAACGATGCCGCCATCGGCGAATAGCGCCATGCCACGAGTGTTGGGCATTTCGACCCATTCAATCGCATCCACATACACGCCTAAGTACCATTTATCCACTTCATCGGGGGCTATTTCGGTCAATAAACAGAAGTTGCCAATCACCATTAAGCGTTGAATATGATGGGCATAGGCATAATCCAGTGACTGAGATAAGGCGTGGTGCAGGCAATTCATTCGAGTCTTGCCATGCCAAAAGTAGTCGGGCAGCTTGCGCGTGGCCTCGAGGGCATTAATGCTGGCGTAGTTGGGCATATTGGCCCAATAGATACCGCGTACATATTCACGCCAGCCGAGGATTTGCCGAACAAAACCTTCGACCTGAGCTATCTCAATAAAAGGGTTGGCATGATAGTGCTCAATCACCGCATTGATCACTTCTAATGGGCTGATTAATTTGGCGTTTAGGCTAAAGGACAGCCGACTATGGTACAGGCTCCACTGCGCCGGATGTTGCTGGGTCATCGCATCTTGAAAGCGGCCAAAGGCGGGCAGGCAATACTCACAAAAATGTTTTAGTAATTCGAGGCTTTGCGCGCGGTTTATCGGCCAGAGTAAATGCGTATCCGCCTTGCCCATAGTATTAATCCCATGGCGTTGAAGACGCTCGAGAATGTCTTGCACATTGTGGCCAAACATCAAGGGTGTTGGGAGCGATTTGATATCTTGGGATTTAAGCTTTTGCCTGTTGTTGGCATCAAAGTTCCATTGTCCGCCTACGGGCCTGCCATCTGTCATTAAGATATTGAATCTTTTGCGCATTCGCCGATAAAAATGCTCCATCAGTCTATGCTGTCCTTGGGGGAATTCCCTATCAATCTCGGCAAAGGGCAATAAAAAGTGCTCGGTATCGACGCAATTCACCACGGCATTGGCCAACTTCAACTGGCTTAATTGCACAAGGAGTCGATATTCGTCAGGCCGTTGATATTCAAACTTAATCGCCCCCGTTTCGGCGACATAGTGTTGGAGTAGGGCATTAAGATCGGCAAAGTCTTGGGTATCGTCGAGGGAGAGGTAATGCACTTGATGCCCCGCAGCGCCAAGCTCGCTGGCAAACTGCGCCATGGCACTAAAGAACGCGCAGACCTTTTGCACATGGTGCGTCACATAAGTGTTTTCTTGATGCAATTCTGCGATTAAATACAGCACCTTAGGGTCGACTTGCTGATACCAAGTATGCTGGGCGTTAAGCTGATCGCCTAAAATCAGCCTAACCGTATGGAAGTGCTGTAATTGCTGCTGTGATTTCTGCCGTAATTGCATTAGGTGGACTCTGGTGGATGACTGTCGCGGTTACACATTTCGCGATGGGATATTGCTGAACATTACGGATTGCAGCACTGTGAGGATCACAAGGCGGGGTATTTGTCGGGATTCCGACAAGGAGGTTTATCTAAACTTGGTTTGATAGCTTTTAAAGCAAATCAAAGTCGTGGGGCTTCACCCCATGATTTTTTAATAAAGATTCCTTGCCGAACAACGTCCATGTTTAACTGCCAGTTCGCCATCCATGGCTCTCGTTCGTATCGCTGCGTTGCAGCACTCACCCTAGCGAAGTTACATGCATTGGTTAGTGGCTTCGTGCTTATTCGAAAATTGCTAACGCTTCCGATGGGCCCGCTTTACATCCCTGTAAAGCACTCCAGTTCGGCAGTCCCTGCCTCTCGCTCATCAGCTCGAAAATCACCGATTTTCATTCGCCCCTTCCCCGAAAGCTACGCAGACGTCCTGTCTGCGTCACGCGCTATCTTTTTAATAAAGAGTCTTCAACGCCCTTCAGCAACTTCGCAGGGGAAGGTGAACTCCTTCAGCTTTTGTATTTTTTGCAAGTCAAGCAAAGCAAACCGAGTAATGCTTACTGCCAGATTGACAAATTTAACAATGGGTGACTTGATAAACTTTTAACGCATCTATTATTTGGCTCGTTACCTTTACGGTTTTATGAGTAATTTTTTGCATACTCATAGCTATTCCATATAATTAATGAAACATGCTTAAGTTTATCTTTTGGAATGGTAATTCCTGCTGGAACGGTTAGTGCTTTTTTTATATCCGTGATATTTAAAGATGCAAACTTAGCGCAAATCTCTTTAACCATTTTTTTTCCAGTTGAAGAAGGGGTTTTATCATGATTGAACCACCAATTTAGAGTGTTAAATTTATGGTGATTTGTTGAAAACATTTGTTCCGAATCGATGATTACTAATTCATGGTTTTTTGTGAATAACCTGTCAGATATTTCATTAGCACCTAAGAGGTACGCGAGAAATTCGCTCTTAGGCCAATCTAAAATATTAGGTATATTAATTAGATATAAATCCTCTATGGTAAATATTGGGGTATGCTTCAATTGATGATAAGGGCAGCTATCACTACATGGTTCAATTGAATGTTCCTCAATAAACCAATGAGCACTATGTACATCACCAGCTTGCCCACCAAGAATAGTTGCGCTTTCAGAGTCTAGGATAATATATGTAGAGGACTGGCAGGATATTCCCATTGATTGAGCTATGTGAGTAAAAACGATTTCACGGTAAGCATAGAAAGAGCCTCTAAGCTTTGTAAGCCAGCGATTTCCATTCAAATCAGTTCCAATCCAAAACTCTTTTAAATCTTGAATATCTGGACTGAAAGTTTCCCAGTTCCATCCTACTGTAGAAATAACTTTTGGTAACTCAACGATTAATGGGAATGCATTTGTCATGAATGCCTCTGTTGGAGGTTTTGTTGATTAGGTGTTGTTCAATTATGAGTGCTAATCACATAATTCAACGAGTTATATCATAAATTAGTGTTACTCGGGTTGAGCGATTTATCGCAGAACTGCAATTGCATCTGTAACGGAATGAATCGAGACACCCATTGTTAAATTTTGCAATACCGATGACTCTCTTGAGGTTAACGGCCAACACCGAAGTTACAGAATACACTTTCCCCTCGGAGTTGCCGCAGGGCGAATAGACAAATTGCGTGAGTCTTGCCATGGATGGCGAGCTAGCTTTCGCAGGTGCAGGGATGCATCCTTCGGAAGCGATAGCAAATTTGGCAATGAGCACAAGGGGCTTTCAACTCCGTCGGGGACGCCGGGCCATGTTTAATAAATAAGCCAAAAGGGGAACAGGCGCTTTTCCCCTCTTGGTCGGGTGTGGGGTGAAGCCCCACGACTTTAAACTTAAAAAGATTATTGAAAAGTATCGCTTAATTATTTGCGTAAAGTACTCACAATAAACCCGCAATCATTCGATTGCGTTAACCAATCCCGTTTGTATTGCATAGCTTTCTAGCTTGATATCAAGATTATCCAAATCTTTATAAAACTCATCATCGAGTTGATTGAGTCGGGCTTCGGCTACTGGATTATCGGTTGCGGCAAGGCGTTGGTCTCTGTCGGTCGGGACGGGATGGTCGCCAAATACCGCCTGTTTAGCCTGTTGTAATAGGGCTAACGAGTGCAAAGCGCCAATTTGCTGAAGGCCGCGCTCGGCAACAGCATAATGCTCGCCCGATGAGTTATCGAAGTATTGGATAAAGCCGCCGTTGTAGACTTCGCCAGAGAGACAATTGACGGCGTAATAGTGCTGCGCTGCTTCGCTTAGCGTGTGAAAGCCTTGATTATCATCGTGCACCCGCACCACAATATCTCGCCACAGCGCTCTAAAAGGGCAGGTTTTATCTAATTCCCGCTCCTTTTGGTAATAGGCTTTTGCCTGTTCGATATTTTCACGATTGCCGTTTTTGCAGGGCATACATAAGCCTGCGTTTCGCTCGGCGGTGCTTGGCATAATTAAGGTTTTGCAGGCTGTGCAGGGGACTTTTTCCGACATTATCTTTCCTTAGACTCGTCAGCGGGTAAGCACTCAAGGAGAGTCTTGAGCGCTCTCCTTGAACAATGGCGTTAACTGATTAGTTGTACTTAATATTCATCGCGATCAAGGGTTCGCGTGAGGCCTTCTCAGCTCGTAGGCGTGCTAAGTACTTTTCCCATAGTTCCACTTGGTGAGTGGCGAGATCGTAAAGCACTTGCCAGGAGAATAGGCCAGTATCGTGGCCATCGTCGAAGACGATTTTTACCGCGTAGTTACCTACGGGTTCGATGCGGGTGATATTCACATTCTTCTTATGGGTGACCAGCTTAGGGTTACCGTGACCATGCACTTCGGCGGAGGGGGAATAGACACGTAACATCTCACAGGTGAGTTGATACTGCTCGCCGTTATCGAAGCTGATTTCTAAAATGCGCGATTTACGCTTGAGCTTAAGATCGGTGACATTGGGTGTGCTAGTGGTCATAGGTAGCGCCAAGAAAATGCTGAGAATGGACAAGCTGTAACATAACAATTTGTGGCTAAGGTTACAAAGTGTAAGCCTTAACCACAGTCACAATTTTGCACTCAATGTTCGGTATCTTGGGATACCGAACATTGCAGGCTTGGATAACAGCCCTAGTTACAGGATAAAGCGGCTTAGGTCTTCGTCTTGAACCAGATTATCTAAGTGAGCACTCACATAATCGGCATCAATCACAAATGAGCTGCCAGACTTGTCAGAAGCCTCATAGGAGATATCTTCCATCAGCTTTTCCATCACGGTATGCAGACGACGGGCACCAATGTTTTCGGTGCGCTCGTTCACCTGCCATGCCGCCTTGGCAATGCTCTCAATGCCTGACTCGGTAAACTCAATGGTTACGCCTTCGGTCGCCATCAGCGCGATATATTGCTCGGTCAGTGAGGCATGTGGCTCGGTTAAAATGCGTTTAAAATCATCGGCTGTAAGCGCATCTAGCTCAACGCGGATCGGTAAACGGCCTTGTAGCTCAGGAATTAAATCCGATGGTTTTGACATCTGGAATGCGCCCGAGGCGATAAACAGAATATGGTCGGTTTTCACCATGCCGTGTTTAGTGGTGACTGTGCAGCCTTCGACTAAAGGTAATAGGTCGCGCTGTACCCCTTCGCGGGAAACGTCTGGGCCTGAGGTTTCGCCACGCTTACAGATTTTGTCGATTTCGTCGAGGAACACGATACCGTGCTGCTCAACCAATTCAATGGCTTGCTCTTTTAAATCTTCTTGATTAACCAGCTTGGCCGCTTCTTCTTCGATCAACAGCTTAAAGGCTTCTTTGATCTTCATTTTGCGACGTTTAGCCGGTGCTTGGCCCATATTTTTAAACAGGCTTTGCAGTTGGTTAGTCATTTCTTCCATGCCGGGCGGTGACATGATTTCAATACCAATTTGTGGCTGGGCCACGTCGATATCGATTTCTTTGTCATCTAATTGGCCTTCGCGCAGCTTCTTACGGAAGATTTGACGGGTATTGGAGCTGGTATCGCTTTCCGTGTTATCCCAGTCATTTTTCGGCTTGGGCAGAAGGGCATCGAGAATGCGCTCTTCAGCGTGTTCTTCGGCGCGTTGGCGGCATTTGCCCATTTGCTGCTCGCGGGTCAGCTTGATGGCGATGTCGGTTAAATCACGGATGATTTGCTCGACTTCTTTACCCACGTAACCCACTTCGGTGAACTTAGTGGCTTCAACCTTGATAAATGGGGCATTGGCTAGCTTTGCCAAACGGCGGGCGATTTCAGTTTTACCTACGCCGGTTGGGCCAATCATCAGAATGTTTTTTGGGGTAACTTCTTGACGGAAATCGGCATCTAGCTGCATGCGGCGCCAGCGGTTACGCAGGGCGACGGCGACGGAACGTTTGGCCTTTTTCTGGCCGATAATGTGGGCATCCAGCTCGTGGACAATCTCACGGGGGGTCATTTCAGACATAATATTCCTCACGCCCTATTAGTAATTAAGTTCTTCAATCGTTTTGAATTGATTGGTGAATACGCAGATATCGCCGGCAATAGTCAATGACTTTTCAGCAATTTCCAGCGCCGATAATTCGGTATTTTGCAGTAGTGCTAACGCCGCCGCTTGGGCATAGTTACCGCCCGAGCCAATGGCGACTAAATCATGTTCTGGCTGCACTACGTCACCATTACCAGTGATGATAAGTGAGGCTTCGGCATCAGCGACCACTAGCATGGCCTCGAGTTTGCGCAGCATACGGTCGGTACGCCAATCTTTGGCCAGTTCAACAGCCGAGCGTAACAGGTGACCTTGGTGCATCTCGAGCTTGGACTCGAAACGCTCAAATAGGGTAAAAGCGTCGGCGGTGCCGCCAGCAAAACCTGCCAACACTTTGTTGTGATACAAGCGACGCACTTTTTTGGCGTTACCTTTCATCACGGTATTGCCTAGGGAGACTTGGCCATCGCCGGCGATGACAACTTGGTTATTACGGCGTACTGATACGATAGTGGTCACTTTTGAATCCTCTTCTCTTGCCCGCAATGAAAATCCTGCGGTGGATGATGGAGTAAATATGGGGATGGATAGTCAGAATTCAAGTTATTGCAGAAAAAGCCAATGGGGTTTGCGTGTTCGCGCGCCTTTTGCAACAAAATAACGGCATACGGGGAAGTGGCGGCCTGCTTCAGTCTTGCTACGACTGAAGTGTCGGCTGATTCGCAAAGACTGCCGTTGGCGCTATTTCGGCAGTCTCGGTTTTACCATAGGCGATCACGAGGTTTTTAATAGGCTGATGGCGGCGGGAATACTATCAATACCACATTCTTGTAAGGTCTGATTGATGCCCTCGGCAAATTTCGCTTTATGTTGGCGCACAACGCTATAGAGCTGAAAACAAAGCACTATGTCACTTTCTGTCAGTCCATTATTTTTAAATGCCATGGCAGATAAGTAACAGCGGATCATAAAGCAATCAATCACGAGCAGGCGAAATGCCATCCAAGGCTGCTGTGAATCACTCATGGGGAAATGCTCATGGTAAAGCGAATATAAAATATAACGGTCAAATAAATCCTGATAATTGCTCAACGCGGGCAAGGCTTTTTCTTCCCACGCTTTATTTAAATCGTCAATTTGATATTGATTACTCTCATTACACAACAAACCAATTGCGTCATTAAGCGAGGTAAAACGAGGCTTTAAGCTTCTTGAGTGAAGTTTGCATAATTGATCATGTATCGAAACAAAAGCATGGGTTTGAGGCTGTGGTGTGTAGGGTATTTTTTGATATTGCTCATCGATTTGATTGGTTTGGGCCAGCAAGATTAATTGTTCAAAACGCTGATCTATTTGTGCAATAGGAAGAGTATTTTGCCTCACTTGGTCACTGACTTTTACCAATAATCCTATGGCCATGAGTGCCTGTTGCCAATCCACACCCATATTAATTAATAAATCCAAACTGTAATCGTAGGTTTTTTCTAACCATGCAGGATTGGCCGCGGTTGGACGTTTGGCGCCACCGCTCTTTGCCTCAAATTGAAATGCATTGGCGTCAAATAGCACCAGGCGGGCAGCCTCAGGGCAAGATATCGTTAAACTTTCATATTTGGTGGTTGCGATAACATTGTCACTACGGGGGTAGGTTTTACAGGTGTGGCTTAAGGCTATTTCACCCGCAGCCGCATGGATGGAACATAACTTCTGCTCGTTTACAAACGGGCATATTCCATTGGCGTTAAGTTTGATTTTTGCCCACTGATTAGCATCGGTTTTGGTTTCAATAAATGCCTCTTTGGCAAGAGACGCGAGTTTTGGATGGTTAAGGGTATTTTTGTAGCTTTTTTTGTCAAAAATGATGGTCCAGTCATGGCAGCAACTGTCTTCACATGCGGCACCTATACAACTGAATTGTGAAGCGTAGCCTGGTGTAACAATGAGATTATTCATTGGCGTTTATTCATCTGAGTGTTCCATAAACAAAAAGGTAACAAATCTATAGGATTAAGGCCAATCTTTGGTGAGTTTGACAACCACATGTAAAAGGAATCTTAGTGTCTGCCCGCAATGAAAATGATGCGGAGGAAAACAAAGTCACTATAGGATGGATAGTCAGAATTCAAGTTATTGCAGAAAAAGCCACAGGACTTTGTTGATTTTTGTCCTGTGGCGAAAGCGGATATGCTGGATGGATTAAGGTGCAGATAACGAGGAGCGGCCGACAACAGTTCGTCCATCGAGGGGATAGTATTTTAGCTCCCAATTCTCGCTGCCAAGGCGGCGATCATCCGACACATAGTTAAAGTAACAATAAGTATTAGGGTCACTTATCGCGCCGCCGCTATACCAGTAGACGATGTCGATATTGGGTGCTTGTTGCGTTTCCCAATCCGTGTGTGTGGTAAGGACAAAGTCCTGATTATCGAGTAACGATTGCCACAGTTCTCCGCAGTAAGCGCCTTGTAATTGAGTGCCTTGACTGCTTTGAGCCGTGTCTTTTCCGAGTGGAAAGCCCGTGGTGGTCGAGTCGATAGTGCCATCACCATAGCAAGCGAGATTTTGGGTATATCCCGAGTGTCCGCCCGCAAGCCAACAACTGTGATACAGCTTGACGCCAGAGGTAAAAGCAGCAAAAGCAGCTTTTGCCCGAGTATCGTGGGCATCTTGACTTAGATTCATAAAGCGCGGGGCTGCGACTACGGCAAGAATGCCTAAAATGATGATAACCACCACTAGTTCGATTAGGGTGAATCCCTTAGATGTGTGTAAACGACTCATACTGCTCACCTGTTGCCAAGATAGTCGCATTCTAACTTCATTTTGAAAAATTATCATTAAGCTATTGATAGATATTAATTTGATTAACAATAGTGCTACATTGATTGTTCGGGTTTTGGGCGGCGAGGCGGGGTTTGTAGGGATAAAAAAATCCCCGAGAACACTGGCCGTACTCGGGGAAAGGTTCAAAAGCAGTGGATCGTTAATGCCTACGGAGCATAAATGACAGAACCTAACTTGAGTGTGGCAGTGAATGGTGTTTGATACAAAGCCAAAGATGCAAACTGCGACAGCTTGTCGCAGTTTGGATGAAAACGCCGCCATCAGCGTATTCTAAATGGTCTGAGTTATATGGAATGAGTGGTTTAATCGTGACAAGCGTGGCGAGAATATATTGCGATTGTTTAGCGTGCTGGTCACTGATTTATAAAACAGAATTTAGATTTCCTAAGTGTTGTACTAACTCTGCCATATTGTTCACTTCAAGCTTTTTCATAATCTTTGCGCGATGCACTTCGATGGTTCTTAAGGATAAATACATGGCTTCGGAGATCTGTTTGTTGGTCATGCCTTGAACCACATGGGCTAATACTTGTTGTTCGCGCTCAGTCAGTTGGGCAAATTTCTGCTGCAGACTCTGTTGCTCAAAGCTGGATTGGCTTTCTTTATGTGCTTTTTCAATCGCTTGTACAAGGGCTTTACCCGACACAGGTTTTTGAAAAAAGTCGCATGCGCCTTTACGAAAAGCGCTTAATGCCATGGGTAAATCACCGTGGCCAGTGAGAAAAATCACTCCTAATGGACTTTGGGTTTCAAGCAGCTTTTGCTGCACTTCTTGGCCAGTGATCTCCGGCATTCGGCTATCTAAGATGACACAGCCCGCTTGAGTTAACGGGCATTGGGCTAAAAAATCCCGCCCACTGCTAAAGGTTTGTACTTGGTAGCCAAATTGCCCGAGCATAAACCCTAAGGAGTCGAGAATCGCTTCATCATCATCGACTAAATACAGCGGCAGCATAGTGGACATGGTTTTCCTTTTGGTGGTGGGACTCTTTATCAGCTTAAGCCTGCCTTGTCGTAGGCTCAATTTTAAGCCTAGGTCTTGGGAGGTTTATCACTAAATTAGTCAAATCACTTTAGGGGGAATGCCAGAGTTTGGTGTTATTCACAGCATCATTTTGGCCTTGCGTATAAAGTACTCCGAATACAAAAGCATACAAGACAAGGCGATAGCAATGAGAACTTGGTGTAGGGCAATACTCGTGAGCTGCATATTGAGCGTAATGATGCTTAATTTGTCCTATGCCGATGAAGATATTCCCGTTCATGAATTTAAAGTGGGAGTGCTGGCTAATCATGGGGTGTTGCAGGCAAAACAGCGCTGGCAGCCTATGATGGATTACCTTAGCGAAAACGTCCCTAATAGCCGTTTTGAAGTGGTGCCCGTCGACTTTAATGGTATGCGTAGCCAGTTACTGAGCAATGAATTGCAGTTTATTGTGACTAACCCCGGCCAGTATCTGCACTTGAGTAATAATTTCCCCCTCTCTTGGCTCGCGACCATGAAAAGCCGTAAACATCAGGGCAGCACTTTTACCATAGGCGCGACCATTATTGTGCGTGCCGATAGCCCTATACGTAGCTTGCAGGATTTACGCGGTAAGAATGTGGTTGCTAGCGATCCGCAGGCACTTGGCGGCTATCAGGCTGCGATGGGATTACTGCATAAAATGGGTTATTTACCGGAGCAATTCTTTGGCCAAGTGCGATTTTTAGGATTGCCCCTCGCGCCGCTGATCTATCAAGTGCGCGATGGGAGTGCCGATGCCGCCATTGCGCCTTTTTGTACCCTAGAGGAAATGATTGAAACTGGGCTTATCAATAAGGCGGACTATCGTGTCATTCATCCAACCCATCCTCCTGGATATGACTGCGAGGTGAGCACCCAACTCTATCCTAATTGGTCATTTGCGGCGGCGGATACGGTTTCGCCACGGATCACCATGCAAATCACCCGCGCCTTGTTTGACCTGCCCCCAGACCATGTGGCAGCCATTACCGCCGATACTTTAGGTTGGACTGCGCCGGTAAGCCAGCTAAAGGTGATTGAATTATTTAAAGAATTACAGCTGCAAGGTGCATCACCTCCCTTATATCAAACCGTGTATAAATGGATGGAGAAAAATAAAGAGTGGGGTGGGGTATTACTGCTGATCTTTATTGTGTCGACCATTTATCACCTGTGGCTCGAATATAAATTCCGCCAAAAGAGCGAGTTTTTAGTCAGTACTGAGCGGCAATTAAAAGACAAGGCATTGCAGTTAGAACGCTTACAAAGTGCGGCGATCCTTGGGGAGATTGGTGCTGGGTTGGCCCATGAGCTAAATCAACCGATTGCGGCGATAACCCAATACAGTGAGGGCGCCATGATACAGCTAGAAAGGCTGGGGCAGGACAACCCAGAGCTTTATGATATTTTGGGTAAAATCAACGCACAATCGATACGGGCCGGGGCGGTAGTACACCGTATTCGTGGCTTGCTTAAACGCCGTCAGTCGAAGGCCGAACCGCTGGATGTGACGTTAGTCGTCAAAGAGGCACTGGCCTTATTACGCCGAGAATTAGACCGAGCGGGGGTACAAGTTGACGTACAGGTGCAAGGTCGTCCCTATGAATTGATGGGCGATAGTGTTGGCTTAAGTCAAATGTGGGTCAATTTGGTGAAAAATAGCCTCGATGCGCTGGAAGCATGTGAGGATAACCGTGCACGTAAGTTAAGGATTGAGATCCACTATCAACCCAATGAAATCAAAGTCTTGGTGATTGATAATGGCCAAGGTTTACAGGGACAAGCTAATGAGTTGATGGCCTCTTTTGCCTCGACCAAAGATGCAGGGCTCGGATTAGGTTTAGCGATCTGTAAGGATGTCGTCAGCCGTCACCACGGCAGTATTGAGATTGAAAACTGCAAGCAATCGACACAAACGCCATTGCCTTGGCAGCAAGGCTGTGTAGTGACGGTGATATTGCCTCGGGGCTAGAATGAATCGCCGCAGAGTTTTTAAGTATCTATCTTCAGTTGCGGGTGCAAGCTACTTTTTATCAGGCCCAATTATCGTTTAAGGCGCTGGATATTCTTGGCTAAATTGCTGCAGTTTTTGCGCTAAAAACTCAATGGTGCGGCGAATTTTATGGCTCGGATAGTCGGTTTGTAGATAAACCAATTGCAGTGGCACCGCAGGCGCGAGTTTATCGGCTAAGATAAGCTGTAGTCTGCCTTCGGTGACATCCTGCGCTACATCGAGCCAACTTTTATAGGCGATACCTCGCCCCGCCAGTGCCCAATCGCGCACAACGGCGCCATCATTGCAAAAGCGTTTTCCTCTTACTTCAATCTCTACGGTTTCACCATTATGGCTGAATTTCCATTTCTGCCATGGCTCGCCGCCACGATTTAAGATCAACACTTGGTGTTGGCTCAGCTCGTTCAGTGTTTGCGGTTCACCATATTGCGCAAGATAAGCGGGGGAGGCGACGAGCACCCTTGGCGTCATCGACAGTTGGCGCCGTTTTAGATTGGAATCTTCCAGTTGGCCATAACGCAGGGCTAAATGGATATTTTGATCGATGAGATCTGTCATATGGTCGCCAAAGTACAGCTGAATCGACAGCTCAGGCGCGCTATCCATCAGCTCATCTAGCCAATTGCGGATCCGGCTGCGGCCAATGTCCGAGGGCAGGGCAATGCGCACTTCGCCCTTAAGCTCGCCCCTATGCTCGGCCAAATTAGCGGAAGCGGTTTCGAGTAACGCAAGGGCAGGTTTAGCTGCATCGAGAAATATTCGCCCTTCTTCCGTGAGTTGCAACCGCCGAGTTGATCGCGCAAATAGCTGACAACCTAACTTTTTTTCAAGTCTTTGCAGGGCCGCGCTCGCGGCGGCGGGCGTCATGCCGACTTCTTTACTGGCGGCGGACAGGCTTTCTAGTGCAGCAATACGCAGGGCGAGTTGCAGATCGTTTATATGATACATATCAAATTATTTTTGAAAATGATTTAAATAATAGGCTGATTATCAATATAGATTAACTAATGCACAATTGCACTCAGATATTCAATCATCATTTATGGTTCGGGAGTGCATATGAGTTTATTTACAGCCTATGAGTCAGCGGCACTGACACTGCAAAATCGTATTGTTATGGCGCCGATGACACGGGCGCGTACCACGCAACCGGGTAATATCCCTAATGATTTAATGGCGCAATATTATGCCCAGCGTGCGTCGGCAGGGCTTATCATCAGTGAAGCGACCCAAATTTCCGACGACAGCCAAGGCTACTCTTTTACCCCCGGCGTCTATACCGAGGCGCAAGTTGATGGCTGGATAAAGGTCACTGCGGCGGTGCATCAAGCGGGTGGAAAAATCTTTAATCAAATCTGGCATGTAGGCCGAGTGTCCCATCCGATTTTTCAGCAGGGTGCAGCGCCGATTGCACCATCAGCGATTGCTCCTGTTGGTACTAAGGTATGGATCGTTGATGAGGAGCATCCCGAGGGACAAATGGTAGATTGCCCCGAGCCGAGGGAAATGACCCAAGCGGATATCGACCGCGTGGTGGCCGACTTTGCCAACGCAGGGGCAAATGCCGTTGCCGCGGGTTTTGATGGCATCGAAATCCATGGTGGTAATGGTTATCTCATTGACCAATTCCTGCGGACTAATTCTAACCATAGAACCGACGCCTACGGCGGCACGCCTGAAAAACGTATTCGGTTTTTATTGGAAGTGGTTGAAGCGGTAAGTGCCCAGATTGGCGCCGATAAAGTAGGCGTTCGCCTCGCACCCTATGTAACTTTTAAGGACATGGCTTGCCCTGAGATTGTCGATACTATCCTGTTGGCCGCCAAACACTTATCGGCGTTGGGCGTAGCGTATTTGCACTTGTCTGAAGCCGATTGGGATGATGCGCCACAGGTGCCTGAGTCTTTCAGAATTGAGCTACGCAAAGTGTTTAAAGGCAGCATTATTGTGGCGGGGCGTTACGATGTCGAGCGTGCCAATGAGGTTATCGAAAAAGGTTATGCCGACTTAGTGGCCTTTGGCCGTGCCTTTATTGCTAACCCCGATCTGCCCTATCGATTAGCCAATCAATTACCCCTATCGCCCTTCGATAAGGGGCCATTATTTGGCGGCAGTGCGGCGGGCTATACCGATTATCCTAGCTATCAAGCGGCACTGCGCGCCGTCATCCGCTCTAGTGATGATGAGGTGGCATAATGCAAAACCGTATTTATTGCCCTGTTTCTCCTTGGATAAGAGTAGGTTTGTGGAGCTCAGGATTACTCGGCTTAGCCATTATAGGCTTTGCGCTTGCGAGTCTAAGTATGACGGCGTTTGCCGCTCAAGGTGGTTCAACCCAAGCCAGTGTTGATGTCAAAACCGCTCTTACTCCTAAGGTAACGGCAATGGAGCTGATCAGCGATGGTTCACCACAGGCTGAATCTATTGCCCACGCCGCTTTGCTATACGCTAGTTTTTGGGATACCGGTGATCCGACATTTGCCCGTTGGGCATTAGCGACCAGTTTTATTGATCGCACCTTGCCCGAAGGTCGTGCACAGGGGATTAGCGGACCGCTCGACGCCTCTAAAACCTTTAGGGCGGCGGTACCTGATCTCTCGGTAACCGTTGAGCACTTGCTGGTGGTCGGTGACCGTGCGGTTGTGCGCCTCCGTTTTAATGGCCACTTTACGGGTGTCTTTGGTGAACAGCGTGGTCAAGGGCAAAAAATTGATTTTCGCGCCGTAGATATGTACCGCGTGCGTGAGGGTTTTATTACTGATAACTGGCACCTTGAAGATTATCAAACGCTATTTAACCAGTTTGCCTCTAACGCTGTGACCACAGGAGCGAAGTCATGAATCAACGTCGACAATTTTTAAAGACCAGTTTACAGGCGGGCGGTGCTTTGATTGCGGGTGTAGGGCTGAGTCAGTCTGCATTTTCAATGGGAGTTCCGAGCTTAGTGGCGGTCGATGATCAAACTCAAACTTCGGTAGGAGGCAGTATGAATAAGCGTTTTTGGCCTAATGGCGAGCAACTAGTGATCTCTATATCCATGCAGTTTGAGGCTGGCGCGCAGGATAAAAACGCTGAAGGGCCGTTTCCACCAATGGAGAAAGGCTACCCAGATACGATTACTCCCAGTTGGTACGACTACGGGATGAATGAAGGGATACCGCGTTTGCTGCGTATATGGCGTAAGCACAATATTCACGTGACATCCCATATGGTGGGCCGCGCCGCCGAATTACATCCACAACTTGCTAAACAAGTGGCGGATGAAGGCCATGAGATTTCAGGCCATGGGCAGACGTGGACGCCGCAATACAGTATGTCGCCAGCGCAGGAACGTGATTCTTATATCCAGAGTATCAATACCTTAGAAAAGATCACTGGTCAGCGTCCCGTCGGGTTTAATGCGTTTTGGATGCGCCACAGCACCCAAACCTTAAATATCCTACAGGACTTAGGTTTTATCTATCACATTGATGATTTATCAAGGGATGAACCTTCAATTATCCCTGTGCAGGGTAAACCGTTTGCCGTGGTGCCTTATACCTTGCGCAACAATGATATAGGTCGCTTTGGTGGTAACACTGCGATGACGGCTGCCGCCTTCTTACAGGAGCTTAAAGACGAATTCGATATGCTCTATCAGGAAGGAGCATCGCAGCGGCGGATGATGTCGATTAGTGTGCATGACCGTATCGGGGGCACGCCAGGTCTTGCCAATGCCTTAGACAAGTTTATTCAATACGCGAAAGAACACTCAAAAGTGGGTTTTATGCGTAAGGATGCGATTGCTAAATGGGCGCTGGCGCAAAAGGATACGCCAACCAATCCTGCAAGAACATTTTAAGAGCTAAAAACACAGCACAGGGATGTGCTGTGTTTTTTACTTTCTTGGGGATATTGGCGCTTAACGCATCGCGAGCATGGCCCAAGTGCGGCGACCTTGCTCGAGAAGAATCCCCACGGCAAGCCCTGCCGCGGCGTTAATGGCTAGGCAGGTCACAGCGGTAGATAAGATCACAAAGATACAGAAGGGCTTACCATCGATAAGGCGTTTTGACCACGCCAGTTGCAAACCGCCGATGGACAGCAAACTGCCGAGAATTGCTACAGGAATAAGCCCGAGCAACCATGCCATTTGGCTATCCCAAAACAGGGCGATAACCACACAAGTACCGCCGAAGATTAATGGTGCGAGATGGGTGCGTGCGCCAAAGTGATACTGCACTGCAAGTCCTCCTGCGCCATGGCACATGGCCGCTGCACCAAAAGGCGCGAGTAACAAATTGGCCAGCCCAGAGCTAATGGCCAAGTTTTTAGGCGTGAGTTTAGCGGCGTCTTCAGGGAATTTTTCCTGCGCCATGGCTGAAGTTGCTATTACCGCATTGGTTAAGGTGAGAGCGAGTTGTGGCAACACCAGTAAAATCGCCGCCGAGCTCCACTCATTAAGACTCGGCCAAGCCAAATGCAGTGAGGTGCTCAAAGCGGGAATCGTCAGGCTGCTAGTTATTTCGGTTTGGCTGTTGGCTTGCCACAACATACCCGCTGCGATAACGAGTGGCATGGCAAGGTAACGCAATGGTAAGAATTTACTCACAAACAGCAAGGCAAACGCGCCGAGTCCGAGTAACCAAAAGTCACTCATCATCTTAGTGCCCATCCACATCAATTGCAGACCAATCGCTAATTGAATCCCCACACTCACTGCTTGGGATAATTGCTTAGCAAGCCAAGTGATGGCGCCGCTAAACGCCAAGATTAACAGAATGATACCCATCAGCATGGCACTGGCTTGGAGCATCCCAGGCGTTAAGCCTTGGGCGATCACAAGGGCGGCGATGACCTTCATGGGCTGGACGGGGATCGGACGGCGATAAAATAAGGCGCTTAGGATGGCGAATAGGCCAAAGCCTAAAAATATCCCTTGGGGCGAAAATTGGTTTAGGGCAATTAAGCCCAAGACTAAAGGTAAAAATGTGCCTAAGTCAGCAAAGGCGCCGCTGGTTTCACCGAGTAAACGGTTGAGCGGTTGAGTCGGGTGCTGTGTTGGGGTTTTGCCCGCGGTCATAGAGGTTGCCACAATTGAACATTGCCTACTTAGGCAAAATAAATGCCAGATATTTAAGGAGTTAAAGGGGATATAGGGAGTAATTTTCTGAGGTTTTTTTAAGCCGAGAGACATTTTGGCTGTCGAGCGGATGGTGCCTTGGCCTAAATGTCAGCGATGCACTTTTAGCCTAATAGACCCTAGGTACCTGCCTAGGGTCTATTGCGGATAAGTTATGGTCAGCGAAGAGAACAAGATAAATATTTGTTCTTCCCTTTGACTACATTTGGTTATGCATGTCGTTTAGAGCGGAATGTAAGAGATCATCATCGTTTGGATTCACCTCTAATTGTGCATGTTCTCCCTGAAAGCCATACTGGTCCAAATGAGGTGTTTTGTGTTCCTCAATCAGTGGATTTTCAAAATGGTTAATCGTAACCATATCTAACATATCAGTATCCATATCTTGGAATGTTGATGATGGTGTGTTTAACGTTGCCAGTTCAATCGGTGTAGTTGGTTGTTGCTCAATAGAATCGGGCATCAGTCCCACCATTTGCAGATAGTGATCGATAGGGGATGTGGTTGCTTGCGCGGAAAAATTGCCTCCCTCAAAAAGGGTTGTATCGACAGATTTATCCTGCGCTGGGTTAGTTTGAGCAGTCTGTTCGTCTACAGATCCCATTAGGAGACTGGCATCATAGTTAACACTGCTGACATTCAAGTGGCCACTTGACGCCGAATCAAGGTCATGTGCCGAAGTGGCTAGAGTAGCCGGCTCTGCAACATCAAGATTAACGCTGTCTATTGTTTCAAAGTTTGCTTCATCACTTGATTGTGATGATGTTTGCGCATGGAGTTGCAACTCTCCAAAAGTATATGGCCCAGACCAGCCAGTAAAACCCACTCCGTTGACCTCAACATGAATATTATGAGGATCACCTGTGTTATGTAACCACATACGCGCGGTATCTAAGCCGCTATCGCTGGATACTAGGATGCCATAGCCCTGTGAGTGAAGCTGCATCAATTGCGTCATCGACAGAACTGCTGCGTTGTCAGTGCCCGTCGGTGAAATGGTTTGCTGCAATTGGCCTGAGGGGGTGACTATCTGTATATGTACCCCTGCAATACTCAGCTCCATATTGGAAAAGGGTTGCATGTCACCCGTAGCAAAGGCCTTTGCCAGATCCCGATACTGGTAACCAGCACCGTCTATGGCGGGTTGCAGGGCATCGTAGATATCTTGCGCCATATAGGCGCCAAAGTTACCCTGTGCGGTTTGCTGGGGCTGAGGTGACGGAGATGGCGCACCATGCACCTCAATACGAATCTCGTGGGAGCTACCATCTGCACTCTTGACTGTGAAACTTTCGAAGGTGTAGGACTTGTCGGTTTGGTGTTGTACGAAGGCGTTTTGCTCGTTCAACTGGTACTGCCAGTGTCCTTGGGCATCCAACGTCAAGGTACCATCTAGATCACCTTTGTATTGCCCCGCTTGGAAATGATCCTGCCCTAGGTCAGCATCGCTGACCAGCAATTGCCCAGTAGCCTGCGTGTTCACCTGGACCTGTACGCTGGCATGATCATCACCACTGATCACCGCACCATCGTTTTGGCCGGTGATATGCAAGGTGAGGAACTGGCTCGCCCGCGCCCCACTACTGTCGGTAACTACCACTGGAATGGCGATGTTTCGCACTTGGCCGTTGGTCAGGCTCTGATATTCCTGGTGACTGGGATCGAAGCTGTAGCTGCCATCATCGTGCAGCACAAAACCGGGGATGTTGGCGGCCGTGAAGAAATGCAGCACATCACCGCGATCGACATCCAGCGCCGCCATCTGGCCGCGCAGCAGGCCGCCGTCTTCAGTCACTGACTGGCTCTGCGCCTGCATAACGGGCGCATCATTGCTGCCCTCTACAGTGATGCGTAGCACATGGCTGCTGCCATCGGCACTGTGCACTGTCAAAAGATCGGTCAGCGTCTCACCAGCCTTGAGTGCTTGCACGGTGGGATCGGCGTTGTCTAGGCGGTACTGCCAAGTTCCTTGCTCGTCGATACTGAATTGGCCGTACTGTCCTTGCGCATCTGCCTGGGCGATAAAGTGGGCTTCGCCAGTATCAGGATCGACCACGCTCAGCTGGCCGCCGATCTGAGATTGCGTGCCATCCTCGGTGAGCTTGCCGTTGTCTGCCCCACTGATGATGGCGGCGGTATTCTGATTGCTGCCAAACAGTTGCACGGTAACTGTGTGGGCGGTGCCATCGGCGCTGGTGACGGTGAATGTGTCGCTCAAGGCCTTGCCCGCAGTCAACTGCTGCAAGGCGCTCTGGTGACCGTCGGCCTGATAATGCCAGTGCCCCTGCGCATCGATGCTGAACTGGCCGTACTGGCCTTTGATGTCTTGCAAGGGGGTAAAGTGTGCTTGGTCGCCATCGACATCGAGCACAGTCAGGTGGCCCTGGGTTTGAAGGTGTGTATTGCCATCAGCGAGTACGCTGCCGCTGTCGGCACCGGCCAGCACGGCGGCATGGTTACCAGTGGCAACCGTTGCCTGTAGGGTAAGTGGGCTGTGGTTGGGCAC